>JANXYE010000116.1 GCA_025350285.1 Chloroflexota bacterium | reverse complement strand
CCTCATGGCGTGTTCCCGGCGGCGGGTGAAGACCGCTGGATAGCGCTCGCCTGCCGCGACGACGCCGATTGGGAACGGCTCCGCGCGGTCCCCGGCCTCGAAGCCTTGCGCTCCATCACGGACCGCTTTGCCCAGGTGGGTAACGTCGAGGCTCTTATCGCGCACTGGTCGCGTTCCCTCGATCGCTGGGAATCGGCGGCGGTCCTCCAGGCCGTCGGCGTACCCGCCAGCGCCGTGGAGGACCTCGCGGACCTGCTGGGCGGCGACCTGGCGATGAAGGCAAGCTACCGGGAGGTGCCGCTCCCTTCAGGTGTGAGCGCGATGGTCCAGGAACAGCCGATCACCTGGGATGGCGATCGCCTGCCCATGCGGCGCGCCCCACTCTGGAGCGAACACACCGATTCGATTCTCCGCGACGAACTCGGGTACGGCGATGAAGAGATCGCCGGGTTCGCCGCGAACGACGTGCTCTTCTGAGTTGCCCGCCGCCCTACCAGGTATCGACGTTTCGGCGCTTCTTCCCGGCGCGCGGAAGCGGCGGGCGGACCGATGCGAGCGTGTTGCTCACCCAGCGGCGCGAGTCCATCGGGTCGATCACGTCATCCACGCCGAACGAGACACCCTGGTGGATCGCCTTGCTCCGTTCATAGGCGCGGGCGACGAGGTGTTCGTAGCGGGCAAGGCGCTCCTTCGGGTCCGCGATGAGCGCGAGTTCGTTGCGAAAGCCCAGCTTCACCTGCCCTTCGAGGCCCATGCCTCCAAATTCCCCTGTCGGCCAGGCGACCGCGAAGAACGGCTCCTTGAAGCTGCCGCCCGCCATCGCCTGGGCGCCCAGCCCGTAGGCCTTGCGCAGGACGATGGTCATGTGCGGGATCGTCAGGTTCGCGCCGGTTACGAAGAGGCGGCTGCAATGCCGTACGAGCGCCGTCTTCTCCACCTCCGGGCCAACCATCATGCCGGGCGTGTCACAGAGCACGAGCAGCGGGATATCGAACGCGTCCAGGAGCTGCATGAAGCGCGCCGCTTTATCCGAACCGTCGCTATCGACCGCGCCCGCAAGGTGGGCCGGGTTGTTCGCGATGACGCCGAGGGGCCGCCCTTCGATGCGGATAAAGGCGGTCAGCATGCCGAGCCCGTAGTGCCGCCGGAGTTCCAGCACCGAGCCCGTATCCGCCATCCCCTCGACCACCCGGCGCACGTCGTACATCCGCAAACGGTTCTCTGGGACGATCGTCCGCAGCACCCGCTGGTCGCCCGATTCCCACCGCTTGAGCGGCCCCTGGAAGTAGGAGAGGTACTGTTTCGCCACCGCCACCGCTTCCGCCTCATCGGCCACGGCGATATCAACGACGCCGTTCGGGACCTGGATGTCCATCGGCCCGACCTCTTCCGGCGTGAACACACCGAGCCCGCCCCCTTCGATCATCGCCGGGCCGCCCATGCCGATGTTCGAATCCGCCGTCGCGATGATCACATCGCAGCAGCCGAGCAAGGCGGCGTTGCCGGCGAAGCAACGGCCAGAGTTGATTCCGATGACCGGCACGAGGCCGCTGAGCCGCCCCATGGTCGAGAAGGTCGGCGTATCGAGCGGGCGCCCGCCCCAGACATCGTCCTGGTTACCCGCGCTTGCGCCGCCCGCGCGCTTGCCGCCCGTACCCGCGCGGCCGCCGCCACCCTCGGTGAAGAAGACCACTGGCAGGCGCCACTTCTCCGCCAGTTCGAGCATGCGGTCCGTCTTCGGGTGGTTCACGGCGCCCTGGGTGCCGGCCAGCACGGTGTAGTCGTACGAAAGCACGACGCAGCGCGAGTCTGGCGCCTCGAACGAGTCACCGTTGATCGTGCCGATGCCCGTAACCATGCCGTCCGTCGAAAACTTGCGGATCACCTGCTCCATCGGCAGGCCAGTCCCGGGCGTGAGCACGAGGCCACCGTGCTCCACGAACGAGCCGGCGTCGCAGAGGTCATCGATGTTCTCGCGGGCTGTCCGCTGGCTCGTCTTTTGGCGCTTCTCGACCGCGTCCGGCCGGGCCGCGTCGAGCGTGATCGCGTGCCGCTCGTGAATGAGCCTCAGGTCCGGCCGGATGTAGTCGAGGTCGATCTCCTTCTTCGTATCTTCCGCGGCGGCGCCTACCTCGGCAGGTTCGACGAAAACGAGCGGGTGGTCTTCGAACACCGTGTCTCCCACCGAGATCGTGACCTCGCGCACGAAGCCGTTGGTGGTGGAGGTGATAACGTGCTCCATCTTCATCGCTTCCATGACGAGCAGCTGCTGGCCTTCGCGCACGATGTCGCCCTCGGCCACGTCCACGGAGACGATCGTCCCCTGCATGGGCGCGTTTACCGGCACGGTCCCCGCCGGGCCGGCGGCGCTGTCGTAGCTTGCCGCCGCAACCGCCGTGGCCACCACCGGGGCAGGTGCGCCGGCGCCGCTTTTGCCGTAATCGAGTACGGCCAGCGGGTCGCGGGCGCTCAACTTCACCCCGGCCAGCCCGCGCCCGGCTGCTGGAGCCGCCGGGGCCTGCCCGAAGTAGAGCCGTTGATGCACCGCCTCACCGTTCGGGAGCAACGCCGCGATCTCGTCCTCAACGAACTTCGTGTAGACATCGCCCGCCTTCACCGCCGGGTGCGAAAGCAGATTCTGGAGGAAGCCGATGTTCGTCGCGACCCCCTCGATCCGGAACTCGCAGAGCGCCCGGTAGGTCTTCGCGACGACGTCGCTGAACTCGGTCGATGGTGTATGGGCGATGACCTTCGCGAGCAGCGAATCGAAGCGCGGGCTCGTGCGGTAGCCCGCGTAGCCGAATGTGTCGGTGCGCAGCCCAGGCCCGGAAGGCGCCTCGAACGCGGTCAGCACGCCGCCCGATGGCTTCGCGCCGCCCTCCGCGTTCATCGTCTCCATGTTGACGCGGGCCTGCATCGCGAAGCCTCGTGGGCTCGGAACGTCTGGTTGGAGCAGCCCCAGTTCGCCGAGCGAACGGCCCCTGGCCAGGTCCAGCTGGATGCGCACGAGGTCGAGACCCAGCACCTCCTCGGTGACCGTGTGCTCCACCTGCAGGCGGGCGTTGGCCTCGATAAAGGCGAAGTCCGAGCTGTCGGAGATGTTCCTGGCGTCCACCAGGAACTCGAATGTGCCGAGGTTGTCGTAGCGCGCGGCTTCGGCGACCTGGACCGCGGCGGCCGTCAACCGTTGGCGAAGCCCGCCGGGCAGGCCGGGGCTGGGCGCGACCTCCACGATCTTTTGATAGCGCCGCTGCAGGCTGCATTCGCGCTCCCAGAGATGGCTGACCGTGCCCGAACCGTCTCCAACGATCTGCACCTCGATGTGGCGCGCGCGCGCCAGGTAGCGCTCGGCGTAGACGGCACCGTTGCCAAAGGCCGCCAGCGCCTCCGATTGGCAGCGCGCCAGCGCGTCTGGCAGGTCTTCGAGCCGCTCAACCGCCCGCGAGCCGCGACCCCCGCCGCCGGCTACCGCCTTGAGCATGATCGCCTGGCCGGCCCCGAGCGATGCCATGAAGGCCCGTGCGCCTTCCGCATCGACCGGGCCGTCGGTGCCGGGCAACACGGGCACACCAGCCTGCCGCGCCAGTGCGCGCGCTCGTACCTTGTCTCCGAAGAGGGCCAGCGTCTCCGCCCGCGGTCCCACGAAGGTGATGCCCTCTTCCGCGCAGCGGAGGGCCAAATTCGGGTTCTCGCTGAGGAATCCGTAGCCCGGGTGAATCGCGTCGCAACCGTGATCCTTCGCAACGCCGAGGATCCGTTCGATCTCGAGGTAGGGCGCCACCCCCGCGCCGCCAAGCGGATAAGCTTCGTCCGCCCGCCTGGTGTGGAGCGATTCGGCATCATCGTCCGAATACACGGCGATGGTCCTCACGCCCATCTCGGCGGCGCCACGGATAATGCGGACGGCGATTTCGCCCCTGTTCGCAATCAACAGCCTGTTCAAGTGCATAACGAATAGCTTCCCCGGTGGCGTCTTACTTACAAGGCCCCGCGGCGCGACGAAAGCGGCCACCACGCTCGCGCTATCCTACACGGCGTCGCGAATTCGGAGCGGGGCGTTTGGGCGGCCGGATCGAACGCCCGGATGTAATCTTGACTTAATCGGTCAACATCAGAGACAATTTCCGTAACGCGGGGGCGGTTCGCGTCGTGGCTATCACGATGGATCGTTTCGTGCGTTCATTCACCGTGGGATTAGCCGGGGCCGGGCGCCCGCCAGCGAAACGCGCGCCCGCTCTCTAGGAAGGGAACCCGATGACCGTCCAACAGGCGTCTCCAGCGGCGACGCATGACACGGATCTCGATGCGCTCGAAGCCGAAGCGATTTTCATCATGCGCGAGGTGGCGGCCGAATTCGAACGGCCAGCGCTCCTCTTCTCTGGCGGCAAAGACTCCATCGTCCTCCTGCGAATTGCCGAAAAAGCTTTCTGGCCGGCCAAGATCCCGTTCCCCGTGATGCACGTCGATACCGGCCACAACTTCCCGGAGGTCCTTGCCTTTCGCGACCAGCGGGTGGCGGAGCTTGGCGCGCGGCTCATCGTCGCTTCGGTCCAGGAGGCGATCGACAGCGGCGAACTGGTC
>JANXYE010000107.1 GCA_025350285.1 Chloroflexota bacterium | reverse complement strand
ACCCGTGGCGCACATACCCAGCTGTGACAAAATCACTCGGCACTTAAGCGGACATAGTCACTCGGCAGCGACACACGTCAGGTTGTGCGGTCGCTCGGATATGGCACGCCCGCAAAGACCGCTCCTTTCAGTCGCGGCTAGGATTGGGTGTCCCGGGCTCCTTGGCGTGCGAGATGCGAGATCCTGGCCGCGACGGATACGGAGTGGTCTTTGGCGACGGCCGTTGTTCGAGCTCACCCGTATCCCTCGCGCCCAGCTGCGAGCGGCCGCAAAGACCGCTCCTTTCAGTCGCGGCTAGGATTCGTCTGCTCGGGCTTGACCGGTCAGATGCTGCGGTTGAAGTCGGCGAAGTCGAAGTAGGAGTTCAGGCTGGTGATGCGGCCGTACCAGAGCAGCAGCCCGATGCCCACCAGCACGATCCCGCTGATCACTTCGATCATCGGCGTGTAGGGCGTGATCTTGCGGTAGAAGCGGGTCACTTCGCTCGTCGCCAGGCCGGTTATCAGGAACGGGACGCTGAAGCCGGCCGAGTAGGCCACCAGCAGATAGGTCCCGGTGAGCGCGTCCGAGGTGGTCGAGCTGGCGTTCGCGGCGAGCGTGATGATGCTTCCGAGGATTGGCCCGACGCACGGTGTCCAGCCCAGCGCGAACCCCCCGCCGATGAGCGCCGACCGCCCATACCCCACCTTCCGGTTGCTCCCGGGGTTCACTTCGAACGTGCGCGAGAAGAAGTTCAGCGGCAGATAGCCGGCGAATCGCAGCCAGACGAGCACCATCGGGACAGCCAGTTCGAGCAGCCCGCGGCGGTCGCCACGGAGGTCGGCCAGCTGGGCGATGACGAAGTAGACCGCCGTCAGGACGAGTAGTACGACGGCCGAGCGCATGGGCGAGCGCGTCCCGTGCGCGGGCATCAGGAGGATGCCCATCGCGGCCAGCATCACGCCCGCCACCTGGGCAAGTTCGCGCTGGTTGTCTTTGAGGAAGTAGGAGCCGAGCAGCCCGGCCACCGTGCCGAGCGCGATGAAGACCAGTGAAAGCCCGCCGACGAAGGCCACGGCGTGCGCGAACGTGACCCGCCGGTCGGTGGTCAGGCGCCCGTTTTCGATGCTCGCGCCGGAGAGGTGGGCGACGAAAATCGGCATGATCGGGAGGACGCACGGCGAGATGAAGGAGAGTACTCCGGCGGAGAACGCGAGGATTGGCCCGCCCGGCCCGTCGAGCCGAAACGCGTCGCTGGAAAGCGGCCCCACGGCGAAGGCCACGAACGGGACCGCCAGCAGGAGCGCGAGCACCAGGTAGGCGAAGCCGCGGCTGGCGTAGGGGCGTCGCGCGCTGTGGGTTGCCATCGGGTCCAGTTTATGCGAAGGCCGCCGCTCGTACCTGAACGAACCCTTACCGCGTTCGGTCACCGCTCGGCCCTGGTGCGTCGCAAAGACCGCTCCGTATCCGTCGCGGCTAGGATTTGGTGTACGGCGCGCCGCAGGCACGTCGGAAATCCTCGCCGCGAGTGGCGAACGGGCGTTCAGTGATGCTGGATGATCCCAAGGGCGAATCCGGAAGTCGAAACGCCTAATGCGGCGAGCCTCCTGACGCTGGACCGCTCCGTGTCCGTCGCGGCTAGGATTCTGTGGGTTCGTCGTCTGGGACGGTTTCTTCTTCGAGGCCGAGCAGGCGGAGGCGGGCCGCGTCGTACTTCACCTTCGCCCGCGCTTCGCGGTTGAGGAGCCCTTTGATCGCATCGGGCCGCGGCTTTTCGTCGCCGAGGAACACCCGGTGGACGCCTTCAATCTGCTTGCTCCAGGCGTCCCAGGCCTCGCGGTAGGCGGCCGCGGTCTCTTCATCGACGAATGCCATGGGTGCTCCTGGGGAGTTGGCCGCCAAGCGGCCAAGATGCCAAGGCTTGCTGAACTCGTCGTCTTGGCCCCTTGGCCCCTAAGACTCTACGGGCCGAACCACCGACGGGCCGGTGAGGGGTAGGATGGTAGCGCATAGGGGATTCGAACCCCTGATCTCCGCCTTGAGAGGGCGATGTCCTGGGCCACTAGACGAATGCGCCGTGGTTCGAGGATAGCGTACGGCCTCGCGGCCGGGCAAGGAGCAGCGATGCGGCGGTGGTGGCTCGCGGCCCTCGTGCCGGTCTTGCTGGCCGCGTTCTCCGCGTGCGGGGGCGACGCCCCTTCGCAGCCAGGCGACGCGCCGGGAAAGACCCTGACCGTGACAGCCGTCCCGCCTTCGCCGGCGATCGCCGAGATCCTGAGGCAGGTGGCGAACCTCCGCGGCCTGCCCGCACCCACGAACCTGAAGGTCGCGGCCGTCGCCCGCGGTGATGTGCCCGCCCTCGTCGACCAGGCGCTGACCGAATCTGACCGCCAGTGGTTCGGCCGGACGACAACGCTCTACCGCCTGCTGGGCTTCCTCCGCCCGGATGAAGACTACCTCTCGATCTACCGCGCGTTCGCCGGGACAGCCGTCATCGGGCTCTACGAACCGGCCGCGAAGACCCTCTACGTCGTTACCGGCGACGGCAGTGGCATTGACGACCTGAGCGCCGAGGAGAAGGAAACGGTCGCGCACGAACTGACCCACGCGCTCCAGGACGCCGCGTTCGACCTTGGCCAGATGTCTTCGCGGGTGCAGGACAACCTGGACCAGAACCTGGCATTTACGGCGCTGGTTGAAGGCGATGCGGTGACGAACGAGCAGCTCTGGGCGCGCCGCTCGTCCGCGGCGGGCGGCGGGGCGCTGCTCTTTGGGCGGCCGGCGCCGTTCGTGAGCGGTGTTTCGGCGGCTATCGAACGCGAACTGCGCTTCCCGTATACGGCCGGCGTGGAGTGGGTCTCTGGAGTCCGTGTGGCTGGCGGTACGGCGGCCGTCGATGCGCTCCTTCGCGACCCGCCGGCTGGCACGAGCGTTGTTCTGCACCCCGAACTCGCGGCCAAGGGCCGGCGTCCAGAGGCTGTCGTTCTCCCGCCGCTGGAGCAAGGGCTGGGCTCGGGCTGGCGGCGGGAATCAGAGGGCACGCTCGGCGAGTTCGTGCTGCGAAACTTCCTCCAACAGAGCATCCGTGCACTCGACGCGGTCAACGCCGCGGCTGGCTGGTCTGGCGATCACTACGCCGTGTACTCGTCCGGCACGGAGAGCCTCGCCGTGGCGCGGCTCAGGTTCGGATCGACGGCGGAGCGTGACCGGTTCGCAGCGAGCCTAGGTGATTGGCTGCCGGCAAACGGCGGGACGGACTCCGGCGAAGCAACCACCCTCGGCGACGGCCGCCAGGTGGCGCGGGTCGCGGCCGGCTCGGCGGACCTCATCGTCGTGTTTGGCTCGAAGCACGCCCCGGCCGGGCGCGCCCTTGCGCTGCTTGCCGGCGGTTGAGCGAACCGACCCCCGCAAGGAATTGAAATGACTTCGCAAGCTCCGCCCGACCGGACGCGGCGAAACGCGACGATCGTCCCACTCCGCTGACAGCGGCCGATCGGACGGAGAGGTGGCTGCGCAAAGAGTTCGAAGGCATCGGCCACTACAAGGAGACCGCCCCGGAAGGACACCGCCCCGGCAAAGTCTACGTCGCCGGTGTCGGGGCGGGCGGCAAGAGCGGCTCGCCCACCGCCTTGACGTGCGCGCGGGCCTCGGCAGCGAGCACGGAGTTGAACTCGGCGCCGGCTAACAGCAGCAGGCTCGACAGGTAGAACCAGAGCAGAAGGACGATCACCCCCGCGAGCACGCCGTACGTTGCGTTGTACGATCCGAACGTCGAGACGTAAAACGCGAACCCGGCCGTGAACGCCGCCCAGGCAACGGTGAACAGCGCCGCTCCGGGAAGCACGTGCCGGAACGTTGAACGGGTGTCCGGGGCGAAGCGGTAGACGAGCATCGCGGTCCCAAACACCACCGCCAGGATCAGCGGCACACGGACGACCTGCACGGCGAGCCGGTAGCCCGCGCCGAGACCGAGGAATCGCGCGATATCGGCGGCATAGACCTGAGTCGCGACCACCGCCGAAATCACGGCGATTAACGACAGCCCGCCGCCGAGGGTCACGCCAAGGGCGATCAGGCTCTTCTTCCAGAACGGCCGAGATTCGTGGATGTCGTACACACGGTTGAGAGCCTTGACGACCGAGCCCACGCCAGATGATGCGGCCCACAGCGCGCCGGCGATGCTGATCGAGATGAAGCCGGCGTGGCTGCCGTTCACCACGCCTTCTACCTGGTCGCGCAGCACGCTCTGGGCGTCCGCCGGCAACTGGTCGCGAAAGACTTCGATGACGCGGTCCGCCGGGTTGGCGATGCCCGCCGCGTTCGCGATAAGGCCACCGAGCGCGGCCAGAAATATCACGAACGGGAAGAGCGCGAGGAAGAACCGGTAGGCCAGCTCGGCAGCGAGCCCACCAAGGTCGTCGTCCTTGAATTCGCGAAGGAAGTGCGTGGCCAGGGGCGGAGCCTTCAGCCGTTGGCCTCTGAAGCTGAGTTGCATATTCGAAGTGTACCCGGCCGGTCTGGCGCGCCGAATTACAAATCGCTCACAGAGGCGTCTTTTCCACCCGTCCGGGCGCCCACGGTCCGGCCCCGAACCTTGACGGCTGATCGCAAAGATGGTGTGGTTCACGCTCCGGTGCGCCTACGCGTCACCAGCCCGGGAGTGCCATGAACGCCGCCGAACTGCTCGTCCGCTGCCTCGAAAACGAGGGCGTCGAGTACGTCTTCGGTATCCCCGGCGAAGAGAACATCGACATCATGGATGCGCTTCTCGGAAGTTCCGTAAAGTTCATCACCACCCGCCACGAACAGGGCGCCGCCTTCATGGCCGATGTCTACGGGCGGCTCACGGGCAAGGCGGGCGTCTGCCTCTCCACCCTCGGCCCCGGCGCGACAAACCTGATCACGGGTGTTGCCGACGCGAACATGGATCGCGCACCCGTGGTGGCCATCGCCGGGCAGGGCGCTACTACTCGCATGCACAAGGAGAGCCACCAGATCCTCGACCTCGTCCAGCTTTTCCAGCCGATCACCAAGTACGCCGCCCAGGTCCGCTCCGCCGACATCGTCGCGGAGGTCGTGCGCAAGGCGTTCAAGGTCGCGCAGACGGAGAAGCCCGGTTGCTGTTTCATCGACTTCCCGGAAAACGTGGCCGAAGAACAGACCACGAAGCGCCCGATTAGCGTGCAAACGCCGTTCACTCCGCTCCCCGCTGATTTCAAGATGGAGCAGGCCGCACGGCTCATTTCGGACGCGGCCTGCCCGGTCATCCTCGCGGGCAACGGAGTCTTCCGGCAGCGTGCCTCTGGGGCGCTCGTCCGCTTCGCCGAGACGCTCAACATCTCCGTGGCGAATACGTTCATGGCGAAGGGTGTCATCCCCTCGGCCCACGCGCTGGCGCTCGGGTCGCTCGGCCTGAAGGCGCGTGATCTTCCCTGGTTCGCCTTCGAAAAGGCCGATGTCGTGATCTGCGTCGGCTACGACATGGTCGAGTACCACCCGGAGCAGTGGAACCCGGCCGGCGACAAGACGATCATCCACATCGACGCCCTCCCGGCCGAAGTCGATGAGTGCTACACGGTCGCGTCGGGTGTGCTTGGCGACATCAGCGCCGCCCTGGCCGGTATCGCGGCATTGGCCTCGCCCCATCAGGGCCGCCCATTCGAGGCCCTGCGCGATGCCATCGTCGCGGAGCGGGAATTGTTCGCCAACGACGACGCCTTTCCCGTGAAGCCGCAGAAGATCCTCTGGGACCTCCGCCAGGCGCTCGGCCCGGACGACATCGTGATCTCCGACGTTGGCGCCCACAAGATGTGGACCGCCCGCCTCTACCCCGCCGAACGGCCGAACACCTGCATCATTTCGAACGGGTTCGCCTCCATGGGGATCGGCGTACCCGGCGCGCTCGCCGCCAAGCTCGCCTACCCCGACCGCAAGGTCGTCACCGTCACCGGCGACGCCGGCTTTATGATGAACTCGCAGGAGATTGAGACGGCCCTTCGGATTGGCACGCCGTTCGTGATCCTCATCTGGAACGACGCCGAATACGGGCTCATCACCTGGCACCAGCTGCGCCAGTTCGGCCGCCCGAGCCACATCGCCTTCAACAACCCGGACTTCGTGAAGTACGCGGAAAGCTTCGGCGCGAAGGGCTACCGCGTCGAATGCACCGCCGACCTTGGCCCCATCCTTCGCGACGCGCTCCAACAGAACACCGTCAGCATCATCGACTGTCCGGTGGACTACGCCGAGAACATGAAGCTCACGGCGCGGCTCAATTCGCTCACCTCACCAGTCTGAATCGAGGGTCTCGTATGCTCGTCAAATCGGCTGTCCTGAACGAGATGGGCGCCGCCCGCCCGTACGCGATTTCACGGCCGCTGACCATCGACGAACTGGAACTCGACCCGCCCGGCTACGGCGAGGTCCTCGTCAAGGTGGCCGCCGCCGGTCTTTGCCACTCCGACCTTTCGGTGATCAATGGCGACCGCCCGCGGCCGACGCCGATGGCGCTCGGCCACGAAGCGGCGGGCGTGGTCCACGGGCTTGGGCCCGGCGTCTCTGGCCTCGTCGAAGGTGACCACGTCGTCATGGTCTTCGTCCCCAGCTGTGGCGAATGCCTGCCCTGTGCCGAAGGCCGCCCAGCGCTCTGCGAGCCCGGCGCCGCGGCCAACGGAGCAGGGACGCTCCTCTCGGGTGAACGGCGCATCCGCAGGGCTGGCGTGCCGATTAACCACCACCTCGGCGTTTCCGCCTTCTCGGAGTATGTGACCGTTTCGCGCCGCTCCCTCGTCCGCATCGACAAGAGCCTGCCGCTCGACGAGGCCGCACTCTTCGGCTGCGCGGTCCTCACCGGCGTCGGCGCGGTGGTGAACACGGCGAAGGTCCCGGCCGGGGCGACCGTGGCCGTCGTTGGCCTCGGCGGGGTCGGGTTGGCGGCGCTCCTCGGCGCGATCGCGGCGGGGGCGGCGCGCGTGGTCGCCGTGGACCTGGCGGAGGATAAGCTCGCCTTCGCCCGCGAACTCGGCGCTACCGACACGTTCAACGCCACCTCCGCCAGTTGCGTTGCTGACTTACGCGGCGCGACTAACGGCGGCGTCGATTTCGCCCTGGAGATGGCCGGTTCGGTGCGCGCGATGGATCTCGCCTACGCCGTCACGCGGCGGGGCGGCACGACCGTGACCGCCGGGCTCCCGCCTCCCAGCGCGAACTTCTCCTTCCCGCAGGTCAATCTCGTGGCAGAGGAACGGACGATCAAAGGCAGCTACGTCGGCGCCTGTGTGCCGATCCGCGACGTGCCCCGCTACATCGCCCTCTACCAGCGGGGCCGCCTGCCGGTGGATCGGCTGCTCTCGGCCCGGATCAAGCTCGAACAGATCAACGAAGGCTTCGATAACCTCCACGAAGGCAAGGCGATCCGCCAGGTAGTGGTGTTCTAAGTGGGCAACCGGCTACGTGCGCGCCGCGAGCACGTTGTACGCGCCAACCGGCCGGGCGAACCCCTTGAGCGTCAGGTCGCCCACAGGCTCCACCTCGGCCAGAGACTCGATCATCAGCGAGACGCGCTGGCTGACCAGCACCTGCCCGCCTTTGGCTTCGCCGCAGAGCCGCGCGGCAAGGTTCGTGACCGTGCCGATTGCGGAGTATTCGAAACGGCCTTCGAAGCCGTATTGGCCGCAGGTTGCGTGCCCGATCGCGATGCCGACGCCCAGCTCCAACTGCTGCCCACGCCGGCGCCACCCGGTCGAAAGTGCCGCCACACGGTCGCGCATACCGAGGCCAAGCTGGACCGCCCGCCAGGCCGGGTCGTCGCAGGGGATAGGATCGTTGAAGAAGACCATCATCCCGTCGCCGGTGAACTGGGCCAGCGTGCCGCCCAGTTCGAACACGAGTGGACCCACGGCATCGTGCATTTCG
This sequence comes from Chloroflexota bacterium, assembly GCA_025350285.1. Classification (GTDB taxonomy): domain Bacteria; phylum Chloroflexota; class Dehalococcoidia; order Tepidiformales; family Tepidiformaceae; genus JANXYE01. The sequence continues at coordinate 1,400 of JANXYE010000107.1, read as the reverse complement.
CGGAGGACGCCCATCACGTCTTCGGGCTCCGCGCTCTCGGAAAACGAGGTGAAGCCACGGAGGTCGCAGAACAGCACCGTGATCTCGCTGCGATGGCTGCGCAGGAGTTCGTCGCCACCGTTCGCGATGATCTGCGCCAGCTGCGGTGGCAGAAAACGCTCCATCCGGCTGAGCCGCTCCACCTCGCGCACCTTCTCGGCGACGCGCCGCTCGAGTTCCTGGTTCCAGGCGCGCAGCTCTTCGGCCTGGCGTGAAACGGTCGCAAGCAGCTCTTTTTCCGCGTCGCGCAGCCGCTTCTTTTCCAGGCAGGCGCCGATACGTGCCTTCAGGAGGACCGGGTCGAACGGCTTCGGCAGGTAGTCCTCGGCCCCGAGTTCTATGCAGCGCACGATGCCGTCGGCCTCGTCGATGGCTGAGATCATGATCACCGGGATGTCCCGCAAGGCCGGGTCCTGACGCCGCTGTTCGAGCACGCCGAAGCCATCCAGCTCCGGCATCATGAGGTCGAGCAGCACAAGGTCGATGTCGGAGTTCGCCATGGCGGCGAGCGCGGCACGGCCATCGACCGCCTCGGCGACCCGGTACCCGAGGCGCACGAGCCGGCGGGCGAGCACGTCGCGGTTCGCGGCATCGTCATCGACGACGAGGATGGTCGCGTCGCCCTCGCCCGTGGGCTGGCTGGCTGGGATCGCCTCCAGGGCGGGCTTCGAAGTCGGCCCGCCGGGCAGCCCCGTTACCAGCGAGCGTAGCTGCTCCGCCGCGGAGATGATTCGGTCGATGTCCGGGCGAGCCGCTGGAATGCCCACCGCCAGAAGCCCGCGCGCCGAGGCCTCCAACCGTGCCACGAGGCGATGGAGTGAAGCGAGGCTTTCCGCATCGCTGGCGACGACGCCGGCCACCAGCGTCAACACCTCGCGCGCCATCTCCCGCAGTTCGCGCAGCCCGGCCGCGAGACTCGCCGGGACGCCTTCTTCTTCGAGCAACAACTCGGCGTAGCCAACGATGTGGTTCACGGGCGTGCGTAGCTCGTGGCGGATCGTGCGGGCTTCGTCCTCGGTGCTCATAGCGGGCGAATCATACGGCCAACCCACGTTCCGGCGTCAGGGCGTCACGCCGAGGTCGGCCATCTTCTGGAGCAAGCGGGGGAGTTCGACAGGCTTCACGTCGTAGTCGTTGCAGCCGGCTTCCATCGCCTTCTCGCGGTCGCCGGGCATGGAGTGGGCCGTGAGCGCGACCACCGGGATAGCGGCGGTCGTCGCGTCTTGGCGGATCGCGCGGGTGGCCTCCCAGCCGTTCATCACCGGGAGGCTCATGTCCATCAACACGAGGTCCGGCCGTTCGCTCTTGGCCATTGCGACGCCCTCCGCACCGTTCACCGCCAGGACGACGACGAACCCGCG
>JANXYE010000096.1 GCA_025350285.1 Chloroflexota bacterium | reverse complement strand
TCAAAATCTTCGTATTTCTATTTGGGTTACGGGCGAAGCACGTGCCGTGAAATCCGTGGTGAAAATGCGTTCCCCTGATCGCCGCTCAGAAAATCATTGACACCGGCCACATAGTGCATTACTATCGTAATACACTTATGCACAACTCATCGCTCGAATTCGCCGTGCAGCCGACTTCCGGAGTTCCGATCTATCGGCAACTGATGGATCAGATTCGGGCGCTCGTGGCCAGCGGTCGGCTGAAGCCCGGGCGCTCTTCCTCGGACGAGACCACACCGTTTTGGTGAGTCAGTTGGTTCGGACTGAACTGGCGTCCGCGCTGGCACGCCGGATTCGTGAAGGCGCGATGATTCAGTTTGACGGCGCTCGCATCCTCCGCGCATACCTCGCTCATCTTCGCCGTCGCTATCAGGCAGTGCCGTTGACGGAAGATATCCAGCGGACCGCGGAAGAGTTGCTCTTTCGACATACGCTTCGCGCGGCGGATGCGTTGCAGGTCGCTTCGGCCATCGTGGTCAAGCGAGCGCTCGCCGCGAGCAACCTTGACTTCCGGTTCGTCTCGGCCGATCGACAGCAAGCCACTGCCGCCACCGCGGAAGGGATTGGGGTCGTCTTCCTTGGAGGCTGATAGGATTCCCGCATCTCGCCCGAGGAGGCCATCTATGTCGCTCGAAGGCAAAGTCGCTCTCGTCACCGGTGCCAGCCGTGGGATCGGCGCCGATATCGCCCGCTACCTTGGGCGCGCGGGCGCGTTCGTCGCCGTCGCCGCCCGCACCGAAGAGGTCTCCGACCCGCGTCTGCCCGGTACTATCCACTCCGTCGCGAAAGAGATCGAGGACGCTGGCAGCCACGCACTCGCCGTCAAGATGGATGTCCGCCTCCCCGAGAGCATCGCCGCCGGCGTCGCCGCCACCGTCGAGCACTTCGGACGGCTCGACATCGTCGTCAACAACGCCGCGCTTCTCGTGCCCGGCACGATCGAGAGCATCCGCGACCGCCACATGGACCTGCTCTGGGAGGTTGACGTACGCGGACCAATCTACGTCATTCGCCACGCAATCCCGCACCTCCGAGCGGCCGGTGGCGGGCACATCGTCAATATCTCGTCGGTCGCGGCGGTCTTTCCCGGGCCTGGGCCGTACACCAACCCGCGCAAAGGCGGCACGTTCTATGGCCTGCTGAAGGCGGCCCTCGAACGCATGACTCAGGGCCTGGCGATGGAGCTACAGGAAGACGGCATCGCCGTGAACTCGCTTTCGCCCGAAGGCCGGATCAAGACCCCCGGCAGCGCCTTCGGCCAGAACGACCGCGAGCACCCCGACATCGACTTCGAAGCGGCGCCGCTCATGGGCAAGGCCGCCGTGTGGATCTGCGAACAGCCAGCCGCCTACACCGGGAACCTGCTCTTCGACAGCGTCGTTTGCGCCGAACGGAGCCTCTAACTCCGAGCGGGCTTGACGCCTGGCGTACGATCAGGTTCGCGGCACGCGCGGGAGGGGTGACATGGGCGAAAAGGAAACGATGACTGGGGCCGGCCTTGTCCAAACCGAGCAAGCCCGTAGTCAGCACGAAAAGATGAGTTCGGGCGGCATGGTCCAGACCGAGCAAGCCCGCAGCCAACACGAAAAGATGAGTACGAGCGGCCTGCGCCAAACCCCAAAGCGAGACTTCGGGGACAGGATGGACGCGCCCGGCCCTGAGCAGGACGACGCCGGCGGCCCGGCTGCGACCGGCCCGGTCCGCCTCGACCCAACGCCCGCCCGACTTTCGACGAACATGACGATCGAGCGTGCCGATGAAACCGCTGACAAGGTAAACCAGGGACTCCATGCGGCCGGCTCGGCGCTCTCAACTGGCGCCTCCCGCGAGGCGGGTGGCGACGACGAGTCCTCGGCAGTGAAGAAAGCAACCTCCGGGCTGAAGGACACGCTCAAGACACAGGTGTAGCGGCCGTCTGCGCCAGACGGAGCCGTGGATGGCCCAGCGCATGAACGTCTGCACCCGTGTCCGGACACGACGCGCCCACCCTCGATGTGCCAGTATTAGCAGCGGACGGCGTTGAGCGCCCGCGCTCGCTACGTCATTTCGGACCCATGCTGGCCATCGTCTTGCCGAACTGCGTCACGTCGAAGCACGCTGGCGCCTCGTTCGTGGGGCCATAGAGGAAGGAAAAGCCGTTCTCGTATGGCCCAAGCAGGAACCCACCGAACTCCGGGTTCGCCGCCAGTGCCGCCGATACGCGGTTCATGTCCACGTTCAAGAGACGGAAGTGGTTGGCCCCGGGTACCTCTTCGCCTTCGTGTGGTAGTCCGGCACGACCACCTCGGGCCGCACCTCCAGCTCCATCCGCCCGCCGCAGCCTTCGAGCCCGTACCGCCGTGCCCCTGCACGCGGCGAATCGATCTCGACGAGGCCATTCCCGAGCACCTCTTCGTAGAAGCGCTTCGTCCACCCCTCCACGGATAAAACTGGCCGTGCGGCCAGTCTAAACACTGTCGGCCATCATGGCTGGTACGATGCCGCGAATGGTCTTCGTTATCGTCCCCGCCCTGCTCGCGGCCGCTTTCGTTGCTGGCTGGCGTTACTCCACCGTTCTCCGTCGGCTGGCGTTCAGAGTGGCGGCGCCGCATCCGTCCGGGCCAACTCCTCTCGGCTACCGGGAACTTCTCGTGCCGTGCGCGGGAGGATCACTCCCAGCATGGCGCTCCGCCGAACCTGGAGCCTGCTGGGTAATAGGCGTCCACGGCAAGGGCGCTGCCCTCGGCGAAGTCATCCCCCCGCTTGATGCCGCCCGCGTGGCCGGGTGGACCGCCCTGTCGATCAGTTACCGGAACGACGATGGCGTCCCCCGGCGGCCTGCGGCGACCTACGCCTACGGCAGGGCCGAATGGCCCGACCTCGAAGCCGCGGTCGCCTACGCTCGGAGCGAAGGCGCCGAAAGGATCGTTCTCTGCGGCTTCAGCATGGGCGGCGCGATTGCGCTCAGCTTCCTCGGCCGGTCGCCCCTCGCGAGACACGTCGCAGGCACAATCCTCGATTCGCCGATGCTCGACCTCCGGGCCACTATCCGCCACGTCTCCACGCTCGCCCGGACGCCGAGGCCGGTCGTCGAAGTCGGCCTGGCGGTCGCCGCCGTCCGCTTTCGCCTTCGTTGGCCAGAGTTCAACTATGTGCGCTCGGCGGGTTCCCTTCGGATCCCCGTACTCCTTATCCACGGCAGCGGAGATAGCAGCGTGCCGGTGCGCGTCAGCGACCGATTCGCCCGTGATCTCGGGCCACGGGTCACGTTCTGGCGCCCTTACGATGTGGAGCATGTGCGCGCGTCGCAGGCCGATCCTGAGCGCTATGCCGCCGAAGTCCAGGGCTTCCTGGCGGTGGTCGGAGCTTCGGCGACTCCGGCATCGACCATCCGATAGACCCTGCGGAGGCATCTACTGCTCGTCCCAGGGGAGCAGCGTGAACGGTTGGCCATCGAGCGCCGTCATCGCCCGAAAGTGGCGCTGGTCGATCGTGAGCACGCGATGCGTTCCAAACCGGTGCGCAAGCACGACGATCGAGAGGTCCGCCAGGCCAGGACGCAGGTGACGGTACCTCCGGGACAGTTCGAGCACCGTTCCGTATTCGTCCGGCGTCAGGCACTCGACGACGAACCGGCCGGCGGAGATGTCCTGCAGAAAGGCGCGGGCTGCGTCGTCGCCCGCCTGGCTCGAAAGGAGGTAATCAACCTCCGCCGTGACCGGGGCGGGGATGATGAGGAGCCCCGGCTCGCGGCGGAGAGCGGCCATCATGAGGGCCGCATCCGGCGACGGTGTCTTGATGGAGACCAGCGGACCGGCATCGACGATAGCCGTCACCCGCCCCGGTCCTGGCCAAAGCCCTCCATCATGCGGTCGATGTGATCCTGAGTCAGGCTCGCCCTGTGCTGACTTGTGGATGGGGCACTAAAGAGGGCAAAGTTGCGGTCAGCGGTCGTCCGTGGGAGATACCCGCGGATCGCGTCCCGGATGATCTCCGCCTGTGGCCGCGCCTCGACCTCCGCGAGCCAGCTAAGGCGGCGCACATCCGTCGCTTCAAGGTACACGCTGGTCTTCATCTTGCCGCCTCCTTTCTCTAGAGCGGGTTCGGCTTTTCCTGTGCCGCGAACCAGCCGAAGCGTGGGCGGCGGACTGGCGTCATAGGCAAACGCGGCCTCGCGCAATTCAAGTCTCTCCGGTCTCTCTCCGGCTGATCGGTACTCGTCATTCTCATCCATCCACGTAGGGTAACGCATAGGGCGTCCATCCGCAAGTCATCCACGCGCGTAGCTGAAGCCTTCTGGAGGAGGCCGGAGCGCGGAACACCGGGTCCGACATTCAGCCCGGGAGGACGCCTTCGGCCCGAACAGCGAGCAGCGCCGCCTCGAACGTCGCCGCGGTGCCGTCTATGTCCGCTTCCGTGTGGGCCGCACTGACAAAGCCCGTCGGCCCTCCCCAGCAGTGCACGCCCCGGTTCAGCAACTCCAGCGTCAGCAGCCGCGACCAATCACCGCCAGCCGCCTGCCCCGCGACCGGTAGTGGTACGTCACGCGGGTCCCAGTCGCGCGCACCCGGCACGAAGGCCGGTCCAATGACGACCTTGAACTCGCTCGTCTGGCCATACGCACATCCGGGCACACCGAGACGAGTGAGGATCTCGTTCAGCCCCGTCCGCAATCGCGACGCCAGGGCGTCCGCCCGCTCCTGTGGCTGCCCGCCGGAGGCCTCGCGGAGGCAGGCAACGCCGGCGGCGGCCGAGAGCGGGTTCGCGTTGAAAGTCCCGGGATGCCCGATCTTCTCCGTCTTGCTGCCCAGTGCGGGGAAAGCGAGCTGTTCAAGCAGGTCCCGGCGC
>JANXYE010000060.1 GCA_025350285.1 Chloroflexota bacterium | reverse complement strand
ACCGCTCTACGCAATCGGCGTTTTCCTCTCGTTCACGCTCTCCCAGAGCGGCATGGTGCGCCACTGGCTGAAGGTTCGTGATGAGGGCTGGCGCCGCGCCGCGATCGTCAACTCGGTGGGCGCGGTCGTCACCTTCATCGTCCTCGCCGTTATCCTGGAGGCGAAGTTCAAGGAAGGCGCGTGGGTCGTGGTGATCCTCATCCCCGCGCTCGCCGTCCTCGCCGCGCTCATCGGGCGGTTTTACCACCGGCTCAAGCGGACCCTGCACGTCGCCCCGGAGGCGGTCCTTGACATGATTCCCCGAGGCGTTTCAAACGTGCCGATCATCGTCCCGATCGAGGAGATCGACCTCGCCGCCGTTATGGCCCTGGGCGCGGCCTGCGAACGCTCGCGCGATGTCACCGCTGTCCACGTGATCGTCGACCCCGATGAGCCTTCGGATGTCCCGGAGCGCTGGGCCGCGCAGTTCCCCGGCGTCCCCCTGGTGGTGATAGACTCGCCCTTCCGGACGGTTGCCGACCCGATTGCCGCGTACGTCACCGATCGCCTCCGGCGGGCCCCGCACGAGGTCACGGTGCTCGTCCCGATCGTCGAAGTGAAGGGCCTCGGGAGGCTCCTTGTGAACCAGGGCTTGAAGCGGCTGGCGCGGATGCTGAGCAAGCGCCGCCATGTCAACGTCGTGCCCTTCCCGTTCGTGGCCGGGTCTCCCGGGCGGCGTAAGTCCGCTATTTGACGGCGAAGTCCTTGCGCCGCGAAAGCATCTCCCGGCAGCCGCCGTCCTTCACTTCGTAGACGTGCGTGGCGATGCCATCGACGATGCCCTCGTCGTGGCTGGCGCAGAGGATCGTGCCGCCATAACCTTGGAGCGCCTCTATCAACTTGCGCCGTGTCGTGCGGTCCAGGTGGTTGGTCGGCTCATCCAGCAGCAGCACGTTGGTCGGCTGAATCAGGAATTTCGCCAGCGCGACGCGGCTCCGTTCCCCACCGGAAAGGACGCTCACCGGCTTGAACACGTCGTCGCCCGTGAACAAGAACCGGCCGAGCACCTTCCGCAACTCGACGTCCGGCTGGCTATCCGCGACTGACCGCACCTCTTCGAGCACGGTACGCGCCGGGTCTAGCGCTTCGTCCTGGTGCTGGTCGTAGTAGCCAGGCCGGGCCCGCTCGGCCCATTCGACCTGGCCTTCAACCGGGGCAAAGTGGCGGGCGGCGATCTTCAAAAGCGTGCTCTTGCCGCTGCCATTCGGGCCCGTGAGCGCCACCTTCTGCCCGCGTTCGATGTGGAGCGTCACGTCGATCAGCACCGGTTCGCGGTCGTAGGCGTGGCTTACACCGCGCAGGAGGAGGACATCGCGCTCCGTCCGCCCGTACGCGGTGAACTGGAAGTGCACCTCGGAGTCCTTCTTCGTGTGTTCGATCCGCTCGATCTTCGCGATCTGCTTCTCCCGGCTATGCACGGCGCTTGCCTTGGTCGCCTTGGCGCCGAAACGCTCGATGAACCGCTCCTGCTTGCTCAGGTCGCGCTCCTGGCGGGCGGCGGCGCGGTCCTGAGCCTGGAGTTTCGCCGCCTTCTGGCGCTGGTAGTCCGTGTAGTTGCCCGTGTAGCTATCGACCACGCCGTCGCGCAGATCGAGGATGCGGTTGGCCACGCGGTCCAGGAACTCGCCATCGTGGGTGACGATGAGGACAGCTCCCGGGTAGTTTTCGAGTTCTTCGCCGAGCCAGTTGCGCGTCTTTCCGTCGAGGTGGTTGGTCGGCTCGTCGAGCATCAGGTTTTCCGGCTGACGGACGAGCACCTTGGCCAGCGCGATCCGGATTTGCCAGCCGCCGCTGAACTCCGAACAGAGCTTGGTCAGGTCACCGGGCAGGTCGAATCCGAGCCCGTCCAGGACACGGCCGATGCGCGCTTCAATGCGGTATCCGTCCAGCGCTTCGAATTGGTCGAAGAGGCGCGCCTGCTCTTCGATTTGCGCATCCAGGTCGCCATCGCCGGAGCCGATCGCCGCCGCGACCGCCTCTAACCGGAGCTCTATGTCGCGCCCGTCGGGAAACGCCAGCCAGAGTTCATCGAGCAATGGGTTTTCGTCCTGGAGCCCGGCCTCCTGGCGCAGGTAGGCGAGCGCCCCGCCGCGGTGACCGGCCGCGCCCTCATCCGCTTTGTGTTCGCCCGCGATCAATCGCAGGATCGTTGACTTGCCGCCGCCGTTGGGGCCGACGAGGCCGGCGCGGTCGTTATCGCCGACGATAAAGGTGGCGCCCTTGATGACGTCGTCCGGGCCGAACGACTTGTACAGCTTTTCCGAGAACAGCATTTCAACCAGCGTACGGCCCACGGCGGCTATGGATGAACTCGGGGGTGCGATTCAAAGTTTTGCGTTGGCACATGGGTGGCGTGGCCGTGCTGGTCGAGGAGGAAAGCCGTGCTCCCCTCGCCCGCGAGGTACGAGTGGAAGGGGGTCGGGGGTGAGGGCAGGACGCCCGGTGCGGGCCACGACCGCTCCTCGCGCAAAACTATGAATCGCACCCTGAACTCGGGGCCCGCCGGAGTTTTTCGTCGAAGGTTGCCAGGGGGAGAGTTCGGAGCGGCGACCGAACCAGCTTGTAGCCGCGACCGTCGCGGTCGCGTGTTCCGTCCGAGTCTTTGGACTGGCCAGATCATCCGCGGTTACCGCGGGGCGCCTGGGCGTCATTCGTGAGCATGTGGCCCAGAGGGGCCACGCTTGCAAGTCCTGATGGAGGCTCGGAGCCGGGACGCACTCTGAACGTGGCGCATTTGCCGTCCTTGTTGAGG
>JANXYE010000046.1 GCA_025350285.1 Chloroflexota bacterium | reverse complement strand
GTGGCGGGCGGCATGTTGGTATCCCCGTCCGGCTAACCCGGCCGTTGTCACTCGACGTTTGAGGTTGAGACTATCAAAACACGCGCAGCCGCAGAAAGACGTAAAGCAAGGGGAATACGAACAGCAGCGAATCCAGCCGATCGAGGAAGCCGCCGTGCCCCGGCAACAGCCCGGACGCGTCCTTCACGCCCATCCGCCGCTTCATCCAGCTTTCGAAAAGGTCTCCCACCTGCGCCGCTACCGGCATCAGCAAGGCATAGGGGGCGAGTGTCAGGGCGCTCACTCCCGTATCGAAGGCCGCGTTCAACGCGAACGTGGCCGCGAGGCCCGCGACGTAGCCGCCAACCGCGCCCTCGCGGGTCTTATTCGGGCTGATCTTGGGAGCGAGCTTGTGGCGGCCAATGAGCCGCCCCACGGCGTACGCGCCCGTGTCCACGGCGAATGTCCCAAGTATCCCGATCAGTACCCACGCCCGTCCGTCGTCACCGTCGCGCGTCAGCACGAGGGTGCTGAGCATCGCCCCGGTGTAGACCAGGCACCAGGCCTGCACCCGCCAGGGCTTGCGCGGCCCGAACGCGTTCGTGCGCGAATAGCCGGCCGCCGCCATCAGCCCGGCCAGGGCCAGTGCCGCAATCACATACCGCTCTTCCGCGTGCGAACCAGCGACGACCACCGCCGACCCGGCGACGGCCATGCCCATCGGCAGGATTGCCTTCATCGGCATCGACGGAAACAGCCAGCCGTGGACGAACTCGGCCGCCGCCAGCAACGCCACCGCCCCCGCCACCAGGGCGAACGTCCAGCCGCCCAGCCATGTCGAGGCGGCGATGAGGGGAAGGCCAACCGCGGCCGTGAGCAGGCGTAGCCGGAGGTTCGACACGTCCGGGGAGCGTACAGTGGCCCGTGGGCAGGCGGTACGCGGACGCTCGCCCTCGGAACAGTACCGCGACCTCATGGAAGCGGTCGTCTGGATGCCGCGCGCACCGCTCGCGTGACGATTGACGACCCGACCGCCACGGGCCAGCATTCCGTGCGTGACCTCGCGAACGCTCCCGTCCCCGAGGATGATCGGGAATGGCGCGCCCGCGTCGGGGCGATCTGCACGCACTTCCCGGAAACCACGGCGCCGCCGCCCATCAACTGCAAGGCGGAAGCCGGCGTCCAGGGCCTGCTCATCGACGCCGACCCTTCGCGCTTTTACGTGCCGGCCTACCTCGGCCCGCGCGGCTGGATCGGCCTGGACTTCGTCTTGACGCCGCCGGACTGGGACGAAGTCGCGCGCCTGCTTCTCGACAGCTACGTCCTGGTCGCTCCAAGGAAGCTCGCCGCGATGGCCACGACGCGCCCGTAGAGCATGGCGAGTCCCCTACGTTCGCGGTGCTTCGATGTCCTCCGCCAGCAGCCCGCCGAACTTTCGCTTCCGCCGACCGTAGTCGGCCAGGGCGATGTCGATGTCCTCGCGCCCGAAGTCCGGCCAGTACGAGTCGGTGAAGTAAAGCTCGGCGTAGGCCGCCTGCCACACCAGGAAGTTCGAAATGCGCATGTCGCCGCCGGTGCGGATTACCAGGTCCGGGTCCGGGATGCCCGCGGTGTAGAGGTGGGCTGAAACGGTCTCTTCGCTGATCTGATCCGGGGCAAGGCCGGCGGCGGCGATCGCCCGCATCGCCATCACGATGTCGTCGCGCCCGCCATAGCTGAAGCACAGGTTCAGGGTCAGCCGCGTGTTGCCCCGAGTCTCCTCGATCGCGCGCGTCACGTGGGCCTGGAGCCAGCCGGGGAGGTCTTCGAGGTGGCCGAGGTGCACCAGCCGCACGCCGTTGCGGTCGAGGTTCTCCAACTCCCGCCGGATGAACCGACCGAGCAGCCGGATGATGTACTGCACCTCGCGCGTCGGCCGCGTCCAGTTCTCCGTGCTAAAGGCGTAGAGCGTCAGGTGCTGCACAGCGTGATCGCAGAACCGCTCGATCACCCGCCGGATGTTCTCAGTCCCCGCCCGGTGGCCCGCCGCGCGCGGAAGCCCACGCTGCGTCGCCCAGCGGCCGTTGCCATCCATGATGATCGCCACGTGGCGTGGGACGCGCCCGCCCGAAACCGGCGAAATGATGTCGCCGAGATGCTCCGCGACTGGCGCGGAGGCGGCCTGAGCCTCGACGCTAGATCTCAAGGAGCTCGGCCTCCTTCCGTTTCCCCTCCGTATCCACGGTGAGGATGTGCTGGTCCGTGATCGCCTGGAGGTCGGTTTCGCTGCGCTTCAGGTCGTCCTCCGAAAGGTCTCCGCTCTTTTCCGACTTGCGCAGTTCGTCGTGGGCGTGGCGCCGCACGTTGCGGATAGCGACCCGGCTCTCCTCCGTCTTGTTGTGGACGAGCTTCACCATATCCTTGCGGCGTTGCTCGGTCAGCGGCGGGAAAGGCAGACGCAGGGTTTGCCCGTCCACGGCCGTGTTCAGCCCGAGGTCGGAGGTCTGGATGGCTTTCTCCACGGCTTTGATCGCTCCCCTATCCCACACCTGGACACTGAGCATGCGCGGTTCCGGCGCGGCGATGGTGCCGAGCTGCTTGAGCGGCGTCATCGCTCCGTAGTAATCCACAGGCAAATTTTCGATAAGGCTTGGGTGCGCGCGGCCCGTGCGCACGCCGTTCAGTTCGCGCTTGAGCGTTTCGACGGCGCTGTCCATGCGCTCGTCCGCGTCGAGGAGAACTTCAGCGGGGTCGGCCATCGGGGCTTGCCTCCAGTAGCGATGATACCGGCCGCGTCGAGGCCGCATCGGGGTGCGAGGCGATCACGGTCCCGGTCGCTTCGCCCCTCAGTGCACGATACACGTTGTCCGGCGCGTCCATATCGAACACCACGATCGGGATCTGGTTGTCCATGCACAGTGAAAGCGCCGTGCTGTCCATCACCTGCAGCCTGCGCTGGATCGCGTCCAGGTGGGTGAGGTGTTCGAAGCGCTTCGCTGAAGGGTTCTTGCGCGGGTCCGAGTCGTATACCCCGTCCACGCCGTGCTTCGCCATCAGCAGCGCTTCCGCTTCGATTTCGATCGAGCGCAGGGCCGCCGCCGTATCCGTGGTCATGAACGGGTTGCCCGTCCCGGCGGCGAAGATAACGACCCGCCCTTTTTCGAGGTGGCGCATCGCCCGCCGCCGGATATACGGCTCAGCCACCGCCGCTACCGCCAGGGCCGTTTGCGTGCGGACGACCGCGCCCTGCTTCTCCAGTGCATCCTGCAGCGCGAGCCCGTTCATGATCGTCGCGAGCATGCCGGCGTAATCGGCCGTGGCACGCTCCATGCCGGTCTCCGCCGCCGTTGCGCCGCGCCAGAAGTTGCCGCCACCAACGACAATCGCAACCTCCACGCCATCGCTTACCGCCCGCACGATCTGGCCGGCAAGGTTGCGCACGGTGGCCGGGTCGATGCCGAAGCTGCGGTCGCCCATCATTGCTTCGCCGCTGAGTTTCACCAGGGCACGACGGTAGCTGCCAACCATAAACGGCCTCCAATCGGCCGTCGTTAGCGGCCCAGTTCGAAGCGGGCAAAGCGTGCCACGCGGACGTTTTCGCCCGTCTTGGCGACAACCTCCTTGACGAGGTCGCCGATCGTCCGCCCGGAATCCTTGATGAACGGCTGCGCCATCAGCGCGAGTTCGGCATCCGTGCCTTCGTGCTCCGGCTTGCGATCTTCGACCGAAACAACGGCCGGGTTCATCGCCGCGACTTGCATCGCCACGTCCCGCGCGAGCTGCCGGAAGTCCGGCGTGTTCGCGACAAAGTCCGTTTCGCAGTTAAGTTCGACGATGACGCCTATGCGGCCCCCGCCGTGAATGTAGCTTTCGACGATGCCCTGGTTCGTTTCGCGGCCGGAACGCTTGGCCGCCGTCGCGATGCCCTGCTCGCGAATGTGCTCGCGCGCCTGCTTCATATCGCCGCCCGCCGCTTCGAGCGCCCGCTTTGCGTCCATCACGCCGCACGAAGTTGCTTCGCGCAGTTCCTTAATCATCGCAGTGGTGATATCTGCCACTCGCATGTACTCCTGTCTGTGCTTGGGGGGAGGAAAGCTATTGAGCCTGTTCAGCGAGCGAGACCGTCGTGATCGACGTTTCGCCGCCGGTGGGGGCGTCCGCCTCATCAGCCGAGGCACTGAACGAACCAGATGCCAGCGCCGCTTCCGCCGCTCGCACCATGTCATCCACCTGGACGCCGCTCGTGAGCCCGGACTCGCGCGCCGCGCGCCCTTCGATCGCCGCATCGGCCATCTTCCCGAGGATCAGCTTGATCGCCCGGATCGCGTCGTCGTTGCTCGGGATCGGGTACGAAACCGGGTCCGGGTCGCAATTCGTGTCCACGAGTGAAACGATCGGGATGTTCAGCCGCTCGCACTCCTTGACCGCGATCGACTCCTTCACCGTATCGATGATGAACACCGCCGATGGCAGTTGGGGCATCTTCTTGATGCCGCCGAAGTAGCGGTTCAGGCGCTCGATTTCGTTCGTCTTGTCGAGCTGTTCCT
>JANXYE010000041.1 GCA_025350285.1 Chloroflexota bacterium | reverse complement strand
CGCGGCCGGCAATGCCCTTCGCCTGCTTGTCGATCGAGTTGTGCTCCGCGCCGTGCAGGCCGATGTCGCTGGCGGGGAAGCCGTTGTAGAGCTGATCGTCGTAGTAGACGTGTGCCAGGCTGTCCCACTGGGAGGAGCCCTGGAGTGGCATGAAGATGTAGTCGTCGGCATAGCGGAAGCCGCCCGGGAAGAGCTGGCCCTGGCCCGTCTCGGACATCAGGTGGACGGGGTTGATCCTGCCGCCTCCGGGCTGCGGGCCGTTGCCGTCCATGGGGATGCCAAGGTCGAAGACCTTGCCTGTCTTAATCAGCTTCCCGGCGGCCACCAGCCGCTCAGGCGTGATGAAGTTGGTCGTGCCCTTTTCGTCGTCTGGGCCCCACTTACCCCAGTTCCTGAGGCGCTGGCCGATGGCCCGAAAGTCTTCCACGGTGATTCCTTCTTTCGCTGACTGAATAGGATGTTCGCTGCACGGGAGCCTTAGCCTTAGTAGGCGCCCTGCTTTTCGAAGATGGCGCGCGGGTTCTGGACGAGCATCTGGTCAATCTGGGCGTCGCTCACGCCGCGTTGCCTGAGCGCGGGAAGTACGTCGCGCGAGATGTGAAGATAGTTCCAGCGCGGAGTCATCACCGCCAGCGACGAGTCGTCCAGCCAGTCGTTTACGCAGGCGGCGTCGTGCGAGAGCACCATCTTCCCTGCGTGGCCACGCTCACAGAGCTTCACGACGGTGTTCACCCGGTCTTCAAAGGGCAGCAGCACGTCGATGCCGAAGCGGTCCATGCCGATGTAGGAGCCGTTCGCAATGAGCTCCTCAAGGTAGGCAATATCGGTCGAATCGCCGCTGTGGCCGATAACGACGCGACCGAGGTCCACGCCTTCCTCCGCGAAAATGCGCTGCTGATCGAGGCCGCGCCGGGTGTGGACGTGGGTATGCGTGGAAATGGGCACGCCCGTCGCGCGGTGGGCGCGGGCCACGGAACGGAGGACGCGTTCGACGCCCGGTGTCACGCCCGGCTCGTCGGTCGCGCACTTCAGGATGGCGGCCTTCACGCCCGTGCCAGCGATGCCCTCGGTGATGTCCTTGACGAACATATCGACCATGACTTCCGGCCCGCCCATGAGCGTGCCGGGGCCGCGGTAATGGAAAAAGTGGGGCACGTCGTTGTAGGTGTAGAGCCCCGTCGCGACGACGATGTTGAGGCCCGTTTGGGCGGCCACACGCTGGATGCGGGGGATGTACCGCCCAAGCCCGACGACGGTCAGATCGACGAGGGTGTCGATGCCGGCAGCCTTGAGCTCGTTCAAGCGGCGGACGGCGTCGGCTTCGCGCCGCTCTTCGTCGCTGAAGGCCTCGGGATAGTTCTGGTCGATCTCCGTGCTGAGCACGAAGACATGCTCGTGCATCAAGGTTGCGCCGAGGCCGGATGTTTGCACCGGCCCTTTGACCGTCTCAACCGTCGCCATTTGTTTCTCCGTGCTTCGCTGTGTCGTAAACCCGCCGGCGGGCCGCGCGCGCAAACGGTAGCGGCTGGGAATTGCGATGTCGAGGGGGCTGCGCTTGACAGAGAATCGCCAAGCAGGCACGGTTCGCAATCGACCAAGGGCATGGGGGTCACGACCATGGCGCTTATCCACCGCGACAACTATCTCGACTCCCTCCGCCGCGTCCCGCTCTTCAGCGGCCTCGACAGGAAGCATCTGGGCGAGGTCGCGAAGCTCACGACCGAACTCGCGGTTGCGCCCGGCGGCGTCCTCACGCAGGAAGGCCAGCATGGGCGCGAGCTCATGCTCCTCGTCGAGGGGGACGCGAACGTCGAACGCGCGGGCAAGCCGCTCGCGGTCCTCGGGCCCGGCGGCTTCTTCGGCGAGCTCTCACTGCTCGATGGGCAGCCGCGAAATGCGACGGTCACCGCCACGACGGCCTGCACGCTGCTCGTGGTCGAGCAGCGGGCCTTCGCCGCCTTGCTGGAAACCGTCCCGGGCCTGGACCGGGCGATTATGGCCGCGCTCTGTGCCCGCCTGCGCGAGGCGCAGGATTCGCCGACGCAGTAGGGCACAGCCCGCCCGCCAG
>JANXYE010000281.1 GCA_025350285.1 Chloroflexota bacterium | reverse complement strand
CGGCCGCGGAGCGGCGTTCGCGGGTGGATCAGGTGTTGGCCATCCTCGGCCTGCGCGATCAGGCCGCCATGGAGATCGCCCGGCTCAGCGGGGGGCAGCGAAAACGCGTTTCGATCGGCGCTGAACTGCTGACGAACCCGGGCCTGTTCTTCCTCGACGAGGCTACCTCCGGGCTGGACCCCAGCATGGAAGGCCAGCTCATGCGCCTCCTCCGCCGTCTCGCCGACGACGGGCACACGGTGCTGTTGGTCACCCATGCGACGAAGAACGTGATGCTCTGCGACAAAGTCGTCTTCCTGGCGCGTGGTGGCTACCTCGCGTTTTTCGGGCCACCAGAAGATGCCCTGACGTACTTCGACGTGGGCGATTTTGACAGCATCTACGAAAAGCTGGACGAAGGGACCGGTTCGGACTGGGACACGAAGTACCGGGACTCCGAGGCGTCCCGGAGGGCCCGGGCGGTGGACGCAGCAGACGACGCCGGCGCGCCAATCGAGGCGCCGGGCCTGGCGGCGGCAACGGCCCAGCGTGCGGCCCAGCGCCACCGCCCGGCCGGCGCGCGCCAGTTCGGTGTGCTCTCGCGGCGCTACCTCGAGATCATCCGGCGTGACCGCGCGACGATGCTCATCTTGCTCTTGAGCGCGCCGCTTGCGGGAATGCTGAACTTCTTTGCCTGGCCCTCGAATGTGCTGGATTTCAACAAAGGCGACGCCAACCGGGCGCTCATCATGGCCTTCATGCTCACGCTCATTGGCACGATGGTCGGCACAATCAGCCCGGTCCGGGAGATCGTGAAGGAGCGGGCAATCTACCTGCGGGAGCGCACCGTCTGCCTGCGCCTGGTGCCCTACATCGCCTCGAAGGTCTGGGTCTGGGGGCTGCTCTGCCTGTGGGGCGCCGGCGTCATCACGATTCTCACGATCGTCGCCCTGGAGTTGCCAGGCGCGGGCCCGGCCGAGTACCTGAAGCTGTTCGTGTCGCTCGCGCTGACCCTCTTCTCCGCGGTCCTCCTGGGATTGCTCGTGAGCGCCCTGGCCCCGCGCGAAGAACAGTCGCTGCTCCTCGTGATCGCCGTGGTGCTCATCGAAATCATCTTTTCGGGGGGCGTCCTGCCGCTTGGCGACATGGGTGTCGCGGGGAGCGCCATTGGCGCGCTGACGAGCATGAACTGGGGTTTTCGGGCGGTGGTCGCGTCGTTTGGTCTGACCGCGCATGGCTGCCCGGCGGACTGTGGCCTGCCCGGCTTCGGCACGTTCCGTTCCGATGAGGCCCGGCAGGCCGCCTTTCAGCCGGTGTACGACCGCTACGGTGACGTGCTGGGCGCCGACATTTACATCGCGTGGGCCGCGATGGTCGCGTTAATCGCCGTCTACTTCGTGGCCTTGTGGGTCATCCAGAAGCGCAAGGACGTTGTTTGAGCCCGTCCTCACGTCCGCACAAGTTCCTTTTCCATAGCCCCCATAAATTGACCGAGAATGAGCCGCGCCGCCGGTTCGACGATAGTCGCGCCGAGCACCGCGAGTGCGCCCGTGAACTCGATCGCCAGCTGGTAGCGGAGGAGCGTTTTGGCGCCGTTGGCTTCCAGCCGGAACCGCCCGTCTACATGCAGGCTGCCCGCCGAACCGCTCCCGCTCACTTCGACCCGGTAACCGCTTGGGCGTTCCCGCTCCGTGATCGCGACATCGCCCGTAACGGTGACCGAGCTGATGACGAGGCTCACGGCGAGGGAGACCCGGTAGTGTTCCGGGCTGACCTCGCGAAACTCTTCGCAGCCGGGAAGGGCTCGCCGCAGCGCCGACGGATCGGTGAGCGTGTCGAAGACCGCCTCGGGTGCGGCCGCGAACGTGTACTCGCCCAGAACTTCCATCCGTGCCCTCCGCCGGCGCGCCCGAGAACGGCCAGCGCCAGCACGTCATTATGGGCCCGTCGCCCAGAACGGGCAGGCGGGTCCACTCCGGTCTGGATCTCCCAGATGGAGCAGCCTGGCGGAGGCCGCAAGAAAACCCCTGCTGGTCGCGAGATGCCCGCCGCGTAGCCCAGACGGTCCGTGAGATGGGGATTCTCCTCGCCGATGGTCACGCGACTTCGAGTCTCCCCGAGGCCTGGCAGAAGCAACGGACGCTACCAGACGGTCCTCACCCGGGCGCAGTCCCCAACTTCCCGTCATACCGCGGCGGGTCGCGGCGGCTACCTGTCAATAGTTCCTTCACCGTGGATTCGATTCGTTGCCGTGCCGGCCCGGTCGATGGACCCCAAAGGATGAGGCAGGCGCCGAGCTGACAGCGAGACCGGAGCCACTGCGCAGACTTGCCGTTCAACGCCCAGTCCTTGGTCGCGGCGCCCGTTTCAAGGAGGATGATCTCGGCGAGCACTGCCGCGTCTACCCAGTCGGCCAAATCCCCCGCTTCGATCATTTGCTCGATTCCGCGCAGCACCTGCTCGCGATGCATGCGGCCGAAAGCCGCGGCCATCTCGCTGCCGCCGCCTGCCTGACTGGTGTCATGGGCGATCTCGACGGCCAGTGCGCGAGGAAACTCCGGTTCGAACTCGATGATGTTGGACGTTCGCAGTGCGCCGGCCAGCACAAGGTCTATCCCGTGAGGCTAATGTAGGCACTGTAGAAGCTGCCGTCCTTGGGTTTGGCGCCCGCGGCGGCGCTGGTGGCCGTGCCCGCCGGACTGCTGGCCGCGGTCGTGCTGGCGCCCGTCGCCGCCCGCGTGGTGGTGGCCGTGCTGCCGCCGTTGTCGTCGCCACACCCCGCGAGGATCGCTCCGGTTCCAACCGCCCCAACGCCGCTCCCCTGTAGGAAACGCCGGCGCGAGGCGCGGCGGGCCCAGTAATTATCCCTCCTGGTCCCCCCGTTAATGGAACGGTGATAGCTTTGAACCGTTCCAGGTACGAGGCGGTTTGTACACGCGCGCTGGGGTGTTGTCAACTGAGTGCGGTCAAGCTAAGAACAGCCGAGACTCGGGTGACGAGGTGGGGGGGTGACCGTTGGCTTTGGGTGAAGAGAAGCGCGAGGAGAGGCGCTCCCACCTGCTTGCTCGCGTCCGCTACCTCATTGCTGAACGGGGTTATAGCGCCGTAACGATGCGGGATCTGGCGAACGAGGCGGGGGTCACAGTTGCCACGCTCTACAACCGTTTTGGCAGCAAGACCGGCTTGATGATCGCGGCGGTCGAGGAGGTCTTCCGGGACGTTGTTGATCCGGACATCCATGCGCCCCAGCTCAG
>JANXYE010000279.1 GCA_025350285.1 Chloroflexota bacterium | reverse complement strand
CTCGCCGCGCTGACCGCGACGCCGTGGACCGCCAGCACCTCGCTGATGCGTGTCCAGTTGGGGTTCACCAGCACACCGCCCGCGTCGAGAAACACGGTTTGAATCGGCACCGCTTCAGCTTACACTTGTCTGGATTGTCAGCCTTCTCGCGGATCGAGGCCTTCTCGGCCCTTAGGTGAGGTCGATCACGAACCGTCATGTGGCGATTCCCACTAAACAGTCAGGCTCCTAGGGGAGATTGTTCGACTGTTAGACGCCGAGCGGAGTCTCGGTGATTTCCTCAAGCACAAGGTCTTTGCGGCCCAAATTCACAAGAACCCCTTTGGCGTCGCCGATCTCAGCGAACTCGGCGGAGCCCTCGCCCAGCCGGTGTCCCGTGGCGATTCCTAAGCCGAATCAGTGCCAGCAGATGAGCATCTGGCTCAAGGCGCATCGCGTTGCCAATCGTGTAGCAAGCTCATCTGTGAGGCGGACGGTACGGCTGTGCCCCGGTGCCCCCCAGTGCAAGCGGCGAAGCACATGTCCTAGTCAGCGAACACCCAAACAAGCGCACCCGACCGAAGTGTGAGCAGATCATTGACGTAGGCGGGCGTTCCTGCGAAGTAACGCCACCATCGGGCAGTCTCGGCGTCGTACAAGTAGATTCCCTTCACCGGCCGCGTGAACAACGCCATTGCCTGCCCGGGGCTGGTAGTTGGCATCGTCCAGGTCACGAGGTTCCACCCGATACTCACCAATAGCTTTCCCCCCGAGGAAGCCGACGTTGTAGGCGTGGGGCTCGGTGATTGATCCGGCGTCGGCGAGCGTGTCAACGTTCCCGTGCGTGTAGGGCTCATGGTGGGGGTGGGACTGAATTGAGGTGTAGCTGTGGCTGTTGGAGTTAGCGTCGGCGTCGGACTTGCCGTAGCCGTCGGGGCTGGCCCGCTCCCCGTCACGACAATGGACGGGAAGAGATTCATCGCAAGGGTCTGGTTGTGGAGTGAGTCCTCCAAGACCATGTAGCTCGGGGCGTACGTACCGTTGACGGCGTTGGCTGGAACCTGGACGGTCGCGGCGCAGTTGAAGGTAGTGGGGTAGCTGGAGGAGTCTTGGCAGGCCCCTTGCAGATACTGTGCCGCGCCTGCTCGCTGCCAGGTCAGGCCCGCACGAGAACACCAGACGGATCCGTCGCCGTGAAGCTCACGGAGAAGCTCTGTCCCGGGCTTACCGTCGTCGGCGCGACCACCACGTTGGTGACCACCGGGCCGGTTGTGTCTCCTGCCGCCCCTACTTGCGATGCCAGCATCAGGGCAATTCCAAGCGCCGCGACCGCGATGGGAATCAGCAGTCGAACCCAATAACCTTCAAGAGCGTGCACGTGTCTCGAAGTATTGCACGAGTTCAGAGATCCGTGTTAGGCGTAGGATCGAGAGCGCGACGAGCGCCCACGCCGGAGCTCCGGAGGGCCGGAGCGAAAAGCTTCGGCCGTCTTTGTTTGGCCGGGGAAGGGGCAGCCGGGTGCGCACCGAGTGGAAGTCCAACCTTCACGGCGTCGCGCGCGCTGCCCTGCGCACCTCAAGCTCCTGGGCGAGGGCAAAGCAGCGGGCACGTTCGAGGAGCAGATCGTCGAACTCGGCTGGCTGGCCAGCGCCTTCCTCGGCTTCCGGCGGCTGACCCGCGGCTTCGACCTGCTGGATTTGTAGCCGCGAGGCCGGGCGATGGGGCGGATCCTGCTGATGCCCGTGGCCATCGGTGGCCACGACTCCGCCACTCCGAACCTACGCCATCCCGCGGGCCTTCAGTTCGCCCGGCAGGCGGTCCCGGTCGCTGCTGAGCATCGGGCCGCGCTGGGATTCGGGGAGCTGGCCAGCCGTGTCCATGCCGAACTTGATGCCGTCGAACGTGATCCACTTCACCGGTACAACCTCGATGATCACGCGCAGCGGGGAATCGAGCCGCTCTTCGAACGCCCTCGCCTCTGGCGTGTCGCCGCCGCGGCCGGCGAGGGCGTGGTAGAACCAGTCCTTGGTCTCCCGGTCTTCGTGGATGATGGCGCGGCCTTTGACGGTCGCCGTCTTGGCCGGGCCAAGCGACGTCCCGGTGCTGGTGACGACGACGGAGACCTGCGGGTTGTGGCGGACGGCGGCGATGCGGTGGCGATGGGCGCCGGCGGTCACCCAGATGCGGCCATCGTGCCAGACGTAGCTCATGATCACGCCGACCGGCCAGTTATCGCGCGTACACCAGTTAAAGACGCATTCGCCCTGCGTGACGAGCAGCTTTTCCAGGACATCGGGTTCGAGCGGATAGATGGAAACGACTTCGTGGTCTTTTTCGGACACGGGGGACTCCTGCGCGCGTAGTTGGGAGCGAAAAACTGGCCAACTGGCCAGTGCGTCGCGGAAGCGTGCCATCAGGCGGACGACGGGTCAATGTCGGAGGGGGAACGCGGGGCTCGACTCACGCCTTGACTTCGGAGCGGCTCCAACGTTTACGCTGCACCCCATGCCCGCATCGTTGACTGTCGCGGAGGCTTCCCGGGCCTCCGGGCTCCCCGTGGATACTATTCGGTACTACGAGCGGGCCGGCGTGCTCCCGCCGGTCCCACGAGCATCGAACGGTTACCGCTCGTACGCCATGGCCCACGTCGAGACGCTGCGTTTCGCACGGAGTCTCCGGGATCTGGGCCTTTCGCCAGGTGCGATGGGTACGCTGGTGGCGCTCTTCCACGACGGCACGTGCGCGGAGATGCAGGGGGCCCTGAGCACCACGATCGGAGACGCGCTCGCACGACTGGCGGTGCAGCGGGGCGAACTCGGACGGACGGAGGCACACCTTCAAGAACTCCTCAGTGCGCTGGGCAACCTGAAAGGTGACGGTCGATCCAGCGGCGGCCGGCAGCCTTGCTCCTGTGTGGCGACAGTCGAGCGAGACTTCGATCCACGACGGTTTACGCCAGAAGGAACGACACGATGAGAGCATTGGGTCTGGCCTCCATCGCGGGGGCGCTAGCCGTCTGCCTTCCGTGCCTGATCCTGCCGGTGCTGGCCGCCGCGGGGATCGGCGGGATGGCGGCCGCGTTGGGCGCCTGGGTCGGGCTGGCCATCGCCATTCCTGTGGGACTCATGGCGTTGACCGGGATGCTGCTTACCATCCGTATGGTCCGCCGCCGTTCCTGCGGGATCCCGCAATGAACGATGAACCTGGCGACCAGTGCTGCCGGATTGCTCCCGATGGCCAGACATGCGCTGAAGAGCGCCCGACCGAGCAATCGACCTGCCCGGACTGCGGCAAGAGGCTGCGCCGTGTCTCGGCGGCCCACGTGATGCACCAGGTGCGTTCGCCCTCCGGCCGCGACATCAAATCGACGGACAGCATGGCCTTCTGCCCCTCGCATGGCTGTGCGGTCGTGTACGTTGGCGGGGGCGGCGAGCGGTTCGAAACCGGTGACCTCCGGCGTCCGCCCGCATACAAGACGGGCGTCGAATCAGACCTGCTCTGCTACTGCTTCGACGTGAGCGGCGCTGATGCCCTGTCGCCTGGCGGCGACGCGTTCGTGTCCTTCATTTCGGATCGCGTGCGGGACGGTGACTGTGCCTGCGACGTACTCAACCCTTCTGCAGGCTGCTGCCTGGGCTCGATCGCAACGTATCGTAAGACGCGAGCAGCAGGGTCGTAGCTTCTCCTCGTCCACGAAGTCGTAATTGCAGCCAATTCCCACGTCGCACTCCCGTCCTAATGGGGCCGGGTAGGCGTCAGATTTTTGCGCGATGAGTGGACATCGAACTGGTGCCGGCCGCCTGGCCGCGGGCTCCCAAAGACCGCTCCGTATCCGTCGCGGCTCGGATTGGCGACGTGGGTCCGCCTTGGTGGGCGCCAATCCTGTCCGCGAGTGGCGAAAGAGCAGTCCGTTCACGCCCGTGCCAACGCCAGCGCCAGGATGGGACGGGTCCGAAACAGGAGATCATAGCCGCGACTGGAAGGAGCGGTCTTTGCGGCCGCTCGCAGGTAGACGCTGGCGAAAGCGGTCTGGGCGCGAACACGACAGCGCGGCGCGGGGCGTGCGCTGGATGTACGGGAGAACGATCCTTGAGGTCGGTCTTCCCCTCGGTCCCTGCTACGAGAAGACGTAGTCCGCCGGGTCCACCTTCTTCGTTTGCTGCCAGTACTCGAGCAGGGTGAACGGCCAGTTCTGCGCGACCCTGCCCTTTTCGTTCTTGTACCAACTGTTCACCTTCGAAACGCCCCAGGCCATCTCCAGGTTGCCGCGGTCGATGCGCACGTTGTACGCGTCGTGGACCTCCTGGCGGCAGTCCATCGCGTTGTGCCGCCCTTCAAACAGTTCGCGCAGGCAGTCCAGCACGTAGGTCACTTCGCATTCCGAGAAGTAGACGATGCTGCCGTTGACGACAATGTTCGTGTTCGGGCCATAGAGCATGAACAGGTTCGGGAAGTTCGGCACGGTGACGCCCATGTAGGCCCGCGCGTCGCCATCCCACTGGGCGTGCAGATCGGCGCCGTTGCGGCCAACGAGCTTCATCGGCATGAGGAACTTCGAGGCGTGGAAGCCGGTACCGTAGATGATCACGTCTGCGCTGTGCTCTTCGCCATCGACCGTGCGGACGCCGCGCGGGGTCAGTTCGCTGATCGGCTCCGTGACGAGGCGGACGTTTGGCCGCTTGAGCGTCGCCGGCCAGATGCCGTTATCGACGACTATGCGCTTGGAAGCGGGCGGGTACCGGGGGATGACCTTGGCCTGCAGGTCCGGCCGGTCGCTGAACTGCTCGTCCAGGTACGCGGTGAACATCTCGCGCAGCTGGTCGTTGGCGGCGCCGACGGAGACCTCACCCGCGTCCCAGCCGGGCTCGACCTTGGCCATCGGGAGGATGCCTTCGGCGGAGGTCCAGAAGAGCGAGAAGCGGTACCACTGGGCGGCGTGCGGGATGTGGCGGAAGATCCACTGGAGGCCCTCGCCCACGGCGGCGTGGTAGTTCGGGTTAGGGGCGTACCAGTTGGGCGTGCGCTGGAAGATGGTCAGGCTTTCGGCCTGTTCGGC
>JANXYE010000027.1 GCA_025350285.1 Chloroflexota bacterium | reverse complement strand
CCATTAGGCGCCACCAACCGCGGCCAGCGTCATCGGCCGTAGCGCCCGCAACGGCGCGCCCTCTTCCGAAGGGCGTCCGATGCAGTGGTATTCGAATCCCGCCGCGCGCGCCCTCGTCGCCGGATAAAAGTTGCGCGCATCCACCAGCACGTCGTGGCGCATCGCTTGGCGCAAGTCGCGCAAGTCAAGCTCCTTGAACTCCGGCCAGTCGGTCGCCAACACGAGCGCATCCGACCCGCTGGCGGCAGCCATGGCCGAACCGGAGGCCTCCACGCCGGGCGCCGCGGACTGGATCCGCGCGCCGGGCACAACCGGGTCGAAGATCGCGACCGTCGCGCCCTCCAAAATCAGGAGATTCGCGAGATCGATCGCTGGCGAATTGCGGATATCGTCCGTATCAGCCTTAAACGACGCCCCGAGGATCGCGACCCGCTTCCCTTCGAGGCCACCAAGAGCCCCGCGTACCTTCTGCACCGTCCGCAGCCGTTGCCCGTTGTTGATATCCATGACCGACCGCAGGAGCTGCGGATGCGTTCCGTGGAGCGAGGCCATGTGGGCCAGCGCCTTCACGTCCTTCGGGAAGCAGCTCCCGCCCCAGCCGAGGCCGGCCTTCAGGAACTTCGGTCCAATCCGATCGTCCAGGCCCATCCCGCGGGCCACCTCTTCGACGTCCGCGCCAAGGGCTTCGCAAATCGAGGCGATCTCGTTGATGAACGAAATTTTCGTAGCGAGGAAGGCGTTCGAAGCGTACTTCACCATCTCCGCGGTGCGGATATCGACCCGCAGGATAGGCGCGTCGAGGGGCTCGTAAAGCTCGGCAACCCGGCTGATCGCCTCCAGGTCGTCCGAGCCCAGAACGATCCGGTCTGGCGCCATAAAGTCGTCGATGGCCGACCCTTCGCGCAGGAATTCCGGGTTCGAAACGACGGAGATCGGACCGCCACCCGCGCGCCGCGCCATTCCCGCTACCAGATCGCCGGTACCGATCGGCACCGTGCTCTTATTGACGATGATCGAGCCTGGCGCCAGACGCGGGGCAACCATCGCGACGGCATCGCGCACCGCCCGAATGTCCGCCGCGCCCTCCTGCGATTCTGGTGTATTGACCGCGATGAACACGATCTTGGCCGCGAATCGCTCCGGGTATTCCGTCGAGAAGTGCAACCGCCCTTTATCCACGTGGTGGGCGATGAGGGACTCCAGCCCCGGTTCGTGGATCGGGCTCTTACCCGCCTTCAGGAGGGCAATGCGCGACACGTCGTAGTCGATGCAATCCACTTCGTGCCCAAGCTCAGCGAAGCACGCCGCCGAAACGGCCCCCACATACCCACAGCCAATCACCGCGATTCGAGCCACCGCGCACTCCCTAGGGGAAATCCCATCTCGCCCTATCGGGAGAATGCGTTGAAAGCGTTGACGGACCGTTGAGGTTGGGTGACCGCGGGGTTGCCAGAGGGGTACCAGCCGGTGGAGCAGCGGTGGACCGGCCAGGCGCACGACGCCCCGTTGTGGGCACGCGGGTCCGGCGGCACATGGGCCTCCCGCACCGGGGGCCAAACCCCAAACCGATCGCACACCAGATGGCCTACGACAACTACAGGGAGGCGGGTCGGGGGCTGCCCTCTACCCGTGCCCGTGCCACCGCCATTGCCAGCCGGGCCGCGGCGGGGAGGTCATCCACCAGGTAGCGGCGCCAGAGCCGGCGGGGTTCCTGTGCCAGGCGCACCAGCCACTCCATCCCAAGCCGTTGCGCAACACCCGGCGCGCGCTTTCGCTTGCCCGCATAAAAGTCGAAGGTCCCTCCGACACCGATCCAGGCGGCGCCCGGGATCGCACCGAAATGTTCGGCGATGAACCGCTCCTGACGGGGGCAGCCAAGGGCCACCAGCACCACGTCCGGCCGCGCCCCCGCGAGCGATTCCACGTCCGCGGCTATTTCAGCTTCCGCGGGTGCCCGGAACGGCGGACAGATCACACGAACGACGGACACTCCCGGGTGGACGCGCTCGATCGTCCGAGCCGCGGTCCGCGCCACTGGCTCCGTCGAGCCGTAGAACGCGAGTCGCAGCCCACCAGGGGCGCCAACCCGGCAGACCTCAGCAACGAGGTCCACCCCGGTCACCCGGCGCACGTTTGCGGCGCCCGCGAAGCGAGCCGCCCAGGCCACCGGGGCGCCGTCCGCCACGACCAGCGTCGAAGCGGCCAGGTCCGCCCGCAGGCGTCCGTCCCGCCGCGCCCGGGCGAAGAAGTCGAGGTTCGCGGTGGCCACGCGCGCCCCACGTCCCTCTCGCACGGCCGCAAGGATCGCGGCAACCGCCGCGCCCAGGTCACCGTCGAAGATGGGGACGCCGGAAAGCACAACGTGGTCCGCTCGCCTGCCTGGAGCAATCCCGCCCGCCCCCAATTTTGGTCCAGCAAGAGCAAACGCCATCGTGACCCCCGCGCGCCGTGGTCTTCGCAGGATGGCGAGCGGACGGTGTGAATGAGGCGTTCAGTTCGTGGCGTTTTGGTAGCAATCGATCTGCTCTATGGGATATTCACCAGCGTCTCGCAGCCCGTGGCGGTGTCTGTCCCTGGGCCTCCGTCACAGTAGTCGGTGCCTTTTCCCCCGTTGAGGGTGTCGTCGCCGTCGCCGCCATAGAGGAAGTCGTTGCCCCCACCGCCATTGAGTACGTCGTTGCCGGGGCCGCCAAGCAGGACATCGACCCCGCTGCCACCGGTGAGGGTGTCGTTCCCCGCGCCGCCAAGGACGCAGTCCGAGCCGGACTCCCCGCTGTTCGTTTCATCGGCCGCGGTCCCGAGACGAAGAGCCGATGCGTTTCCGGCGGCGGCGATCGAGAGGACCACCGTGAGATTGATAGAGGCGCACTCTGGCGGTTTCAGATCGTTCGCGGTAATCGTCGCCGTGAGGTCGCTGGCGCGGGTCGATGGCACGCTATTCGAAGCGGCAACTCCGCTCACGACGCTCGCCAGCACGCACATCCCGCCAACGATCCCGGCCGCGAAGGCGACCCGCCGGCGGTTCATGCTCTCACCGCCGCGGCGCTCGCTTCCGCCGTTCGCGGCGCGTACCGGTAAGTCGAGACCACACCGCGAACGACGTAGTCAGCAACGGCACCCATCGGGTAGGCAATCACAACCGTCCCTTCCGTCCGCGCCACCCGAACCAGCCCCTCAAGACTGGAAACGTGCACCGCGCCCGCGGCGAGCGGCGGTGCCTCGGCGGCAACGACGATCGCGTCGCCGTAGCGCGCCAGGGCGTCCGCCAGGCCGTCTGGTTCCGCGCGCCGCCGCCCATGCACAGCGGCAAGCACCAAACCCGCCAACGCGCTGAACACCAGTCCGGTGATCGCCAACGACCGCAGTTGGGCGATCGTCGTATGGAGGGCCAACACCGAAACCAGTCGCGCCGCGGGCACCGTCGAAGTAGTAAACGATTCTTCGTGTGCCGCGAACGGGTCCCCGTCTTTCGCGCCCGTGGGCGCGGGCCGGAGCCCCGCCTCGTCGTACACGAAAGCCGCCGAAGGCTTGAAACGAAGGGCGAGGGGTTCAGCTCCCACCAAGCCGGTCAGCGTGACGACGGGCCGCAGCGTCAGGGTGAACTGCGGCCGCGCGATCCCGGTTGCTTCCGTGAACTTGTCGGCCAGTTGGCGCAGATCCGTCAGCGAGAGCGACCCGGCGAAGAGCGCTTCGTCGCCGCTAAACGCTTGTTCCGGCGAAAGCGGCAGGGTC
>JANXYE010000016.1 GCA_025350285.1 Chloroflexota bacterium | reverse complement strand
ACAGCCTCCTGGCGCAGTGGGCGGAGACGGCCGGGTAGCAGGGTTGCGGAGCGGGATGCGTCATGATGGTGGTCAGCGGCGGCTCGAAGGTTCACTCGGCGCCTTCCGTTATTGTCGAGTCCGGCGGAGCGGGGAACGATTTCCAACATCCCCCTTCGGTCGCTGGCGTCTGGTCCGGCGGCCGCTGGTGAGGTGTCGCGCTGGCAGTGCCGCTCGCTGGCTTATCGGCGTGTCCGAACGGTACTGTAACGAGTACGGAAGGAAGTTCGCCCGGTGGAGCGTAACGCGGACACGACCGTGGCGTACGATGTAACGGCGATGCAGAACTCGGGACTCTCAGATGAGGTACGTATCGTGCGGGGCGTCCCGCTGCGTCTGCGGCAAAACCGGGACGATACCTCCTGGGCGGAGGAGTACAGCGTGAGAGCCACGACTCCGCTCCCTCCGCTCGGGGTAAAGCCGAAAGTTTTCGATGGGCCGTGGGAACAGATAGGAGTGGTGCGGCCAGAGCCCCCGGGCTCGGCCACGTGGACGGTCACCTTCAGCCGGGATCTTGAAGGGCAGCATCCACGGCAAGGACCGGAGCGAAGCCGCTCGTTCAACGACGCGCTCGGTGCGCTGGCGGAGAGATGGAGAGCGCATTGGATGAGGAACCATCCAGCAAGCGGCAGGTGGCACGGATACGTTACTGGTCCGAGTCGTCCAGCCACAGCGGCGGCGTCGGCCAACGGGCCGTAAACGTCGTCCCAAGGCCAACCTCACTCGCCACGGAGAGGCGTTAGGATAGCTGGAGCCAGGCGGTGGCGCGGAGAGAGGCGGACGGCTGATGGCCACGCGGTTCGACGTAGCGGTCCTCGGCGACGGGCCGGCTGGAGATAATCTCGCCCGGGCTCTCGGGAAAGCGGGCCAGCGTGTCCTTATGGTGGAGGCGGCGGAGCTGGGTGGGGAGTGTCTGAACGCCGGATGCATCCCGAGCAAGGCGCTGATTCACCTGGCGCGGGAACGTGGGCACGTGCCGTGGGCCGAGGTGCAGCGAGAGCTCGCGAAGGTTACGACGGAGATTCGTGGGTCGGCGGCTGACGGTGGTCTCCCCGGTGACGGGGTGCGACTGGTGCGGGGAACCGCCTCATTCGCGGGTCGCGACCTTCAGATCGATGGAGAAGCGGTGGCGGCCAAACAGGTCGTCATCGCGACCGGAACGTCTCCTTTGATGCCGCCCATTGAGGGTCTCACGGAGGCCCAGCCCCTGACCAATCGCACGCTCTTCAAAATGCGTGAACTCCCACGACGCCTGGCCGTCATCGGGGGCGGACCAATCGGCCTGGAACTTGGGCAGGCGCTGGCGATGCTGGGAACGGACGTGACGATCTTCGCGAGCGGCGCCATAGCTCCAACGGAGGACTGCGACGTAGCGGCGGCTCTCCGGCGCCATCTCATCGCGAGCGGGCTGGAGGTGCTGGAGTCCGTGAGCATCGGCCGGGTGAGGCGCACGGATGGTGTGGTCACCGTCTCAGTGGGGCGCGGCGTCCGGCGGTTCGACGAACTACTGGTCGCGGCCGGTCGAGCAGCGGTCATACCAGCGGGGGCCGTCGAGGCCGGACTCAAACTCGACGTGGACGGGTTCATCGCCGCCTCCCGATGTGGCAAGACGAGCCTGCCCGGTGTTTGGGCGATCGGGGACGCCGGCGGAGGCCCTGCCTTCACGCACCACGCTTCGTACCAGGCCCACCATCTCGCGCGGCATTTGATCGACGGCAGGTGCCCGGGGAGGCCGCGCGAACTCCTCGTGCCCTGGGCGATCTTTACGACCCCAGAAGTGGGCCACGCGGGGATGACGGAAGAGGGCGCTCGACGAGTACATCGCGATGTGCGCGTCGTGACTTTGGCGGCGAACCGAGTGGACTGGTTCCGCGTGGCCCGCCAGTCCGAGGGGTTCGTGAAGGTGATCTGTGATTCGCGCACGGGGCGGCTGTTGGGCGCTCACTTCTTCTGCGCCCAGGCGAGCACGCTGGCCGGGGAGGCGGCGTTAGCTATCCAGATGCGCCTCCGCGTGAAGGATGTAGCGAACACTATCCATCCGTATCCCACGTCCTCGGAACTCTTCCGTTGGGCCTGTGCGGCACTGGTTGAGTGAGCATCGTTGCGGGGTGGTCTGTCGCGGGGCGTTCGCAACCAGGCTGAGGGCGCCGACCCACTCAAGAAGGGGTGGGCGGCAAGGCTTCGCACGGGAGGGGACGACTACCAGCCGACAGTCCCTTCGTCCGGAAGCGCCGCGCCGTGTCCGTCGCGGTACTGAGAATGTTCGA
>JANXYE010000015.1 GCA_025350285.1 Chloroflexota bacterium | reverse complement strand
GCGCCGCGTGGACGATTTTGCCGCCCGCGTCCTGGTGCTGCCCGGCGCCGGCGAACGCGAGCGAGAGGATCTCGCCGTGGGCGCCGGGCTCCATCAGGTAGACGCTCGGGTACTTCATCGTGAGCTTGGAGCCGAGGTTGCCATCGACCCATTCCATCACCGCGTCCTGGTAGGCCGCGGCGCGCTTCGTCACGAGGTTGTAGACGTTGTTCGACCAGTTCTGGATGGTCGTGTAGCGGCAGCGCGCGCCCTTCTTGACGATGATCTCGACGACCGCGCTGTGCAGCGAATCCGAGCTGTAGATCGGGGCCGTGCAGCCTTCGACGTAGTGCACCTGGCTGCCTTCATCGCAGATGATGAGCGTCCGTTCGAACTGGCCCATGTTCTGCGTGTTGATCCGGAAGTAGGCCTGCAGAGGCACGTCTACCTTCACCCCCTTGGGGATGTAGATGAACGAACCACCGGACCAGACGGCGCTGTTGAGCGCCGCGAAGCGGTTGTCCCCCGGCGGGATAATCGTGCCGAAGTATTCCCGGAACATGTCCGGATATTCCTTCAGCGCCTGGTCCGTGCCGAGGAAGATGACGCCGAGCTTCTCCAGGTCCTCGCGGATGTTGTGGTAGACCACTTCCGAATCGTACTGCGCGCCCACGCCGGCGAGGAATTTCTTCTCCGCCTCCGGGATACCGAGCTTGTCGAAGGTCTTGCGGATGTACTCCGGCACGTCGTCCCAGCTGCGCTCGTCGCGGTCAGTCGCCCGCACGAAGTAGTGGATGTTGTCGAAGTCGATGTCGTTGAGCTGATCCGTGCCCCAGGGCGGGTTCTCCTTCGAGCGAAAGAGTTCCAGCGAATGGAGGCGGAACTCACGCATCCAATCCGGCTCGTCCTTCATGTCCGAGATCATGCTGACGATCTCGGGCGTGAGTCCCTTGTTTGCCTTGAAGAGCGACTCTTCTTCGTCGAAGAAGCCCCACTTCTCCGCGTAGCTTCCTTCTGTCTGAATAACTGGCGCCGTCATGATTGCCTCCATGGCTCTCCGCTTTCGGCGGGATGGTGGGTGAAGGTGGCTGGCCGCCTAGGCGACCGCGAGTTCCGTTTCGAACTGGTCGTAGCCGCTGGCTTCGAGTTCGAGCGCAAGTTCCGGCCCGCCACTCTTGACGATGCGGCCCGCAACAAGGACGTGGACGAATTCGGGTGTGATGTGGTCCAGCAGGCGCTGGTAGTGGGTGATGAGGAGCAGCCCCATGCCGGGGTGCATGAGCGCGTTCACACCGTCGGCGACGGTGCGCAGGGCATCGATGTCGAGCCCGGAGTCGGTCTCGTCGAGGATCGCCATAATCGGCTGGAGGACAGCCATCTGGAGCATTTCGGCGCGCTTCTTCTCGCCGCCGCTGAATCCGTCGTTCACATAACGCCGGGCGAAGTCCTGGTTCACCTTGAGCAGTTCCATCTGCTTGAAGAGCAGCTCCCGGAACTCCCGGATCGGCAGATCCTGGCCACGGCGCGCGTTCAGCGACTGCCGCAGAAAGTTGACGAGCGTCACCCCCGGGATAGCGACCGGGTACTGAAACGCGAGGAAGAGGCCGAGGCGGGCTCGCTCGTCCGGCCGCATGCCGAGTATGGGCTGGCCCTTCAGCAGTACGTCCCCAGAAGTAACGCGGTAGGCCGGGCTCCCCATCATAACGTTCGCGAGCGTGCTCTTGCCGGAGCCGTTCGGGCCCATGATGGCATGCACTTCACCTTCGTTGATGGAGAGCGAGAGCCCCTTGAGGATCTCCTTGTCGCCGATGTTCGCGTGGAGATCACGGATCTCCAAGAGCGGTGTTTTGCTCATACCCAACCTACCCCTTCTGGATGTTCGCTGGCTCCGGGGTTAGCCGGACCAGGTATTCACACATTGCCGCACCATCAACGATGCGGTTGATCTGGCTCACGTCCTGCCCGAGCAGCAGTTCGATAGCTTTGCGGTCTGATTGGCACGGCAGCTTCGAAACCTCGGCCGCCTTGGGGTACGGGCAGCGCCCGTTGACCAGGTGATAGCCGTCCGCTTCCTCGTGCCAGCCATCGAGGATTCCGTCCGCCCGAAGGCTTTCAGTTACCTGGATGATGCGCACCTCGGGCAGCGACGTTTCCGCGAATTCGCCACGGTGGCGCTCCGCGATCGTCTCCGCCATGTGTTCGGCGACCGCTGTCGCCACATCTTCTCGCCCGTCCACACTCTTGAGGACGCGTTCCAGCAGATCGGCGTAGGCCGCTGGCAGGGCGCCGGCGGCACGTTCAGTGGCCGAATAGGCGTGATAGGGACGCCCGGTCGCCTGGCGAACCGGCTTCGCCTCAATGAGGCCGTCCGCCCGCAGGTTGTCGAGATGCCGCCGCACGGCCGCCGGCGTGATGGCCAGCGCCTCGACGAGTTCCTCGACGCGCGCCTCACGGTGCGCGATCACGAACTCCAGCACATGGTCGCGGGTCCCTTGCATGCCTCGATCTTAGCGCCCTCGGCCGAGCTATTCAAGCTTTTACTACACAAATGTAGTTAAAGTCTGTCTATAGCGGCGTTCGACGTGCTCTATCGATCCCGCGCCGCCGGGCCGCGCCTGGTCCCCGAATGCCCTCCGTCCGTGCCACCACCGCGATTGTCCGAAGGATCCGGTAGCCGGCGACGGCCGAGGCGCGCAGGTTGCCGCTGACCTTCGATGTCCCGCCCGCCCGCCGCCGGTAGCCCGCCGGGCATTCGACGATCGTCAGCCCGCGCGCTGCCGAGCGGGCCAGCAGCTCCACCGTCCAGCCGTAGGTCTGCTCCCCCGCGCCCAGAGAGAGCAGGGCCTCGCGCCGGACGGCCTTCAGCGGCGAGAGGTCGTGCAATCGCCGGCCCCAAAGCAGGCCAATCAACCCGCCGCTCAGCCAATTCCCGAACTTCGCCGCCGGCGCGATCGCGCCCGCCTCCACGCCCGCGCCCCGGCGTACGGCCAGCGCGAGGTCCGCGCCAGCCTCGATCGCCGCGAGCAGTCCCGCGATGTCCTCCGCCCGATCGCTGCCGTCAC
>JANXYE010000679.1 GCA_025350285.1 Chloroflexota bacterium | reverse complement strand
TACTCGGCCGAACAACCACGCGACGCGGCCTTCTTGCCAGGGCATCAAGACTCTTACTGGGCACCGTTGGCGTGGTGACCGCCAGCTATTCACTGGGTCCGCTGAGCCCGAAGATCGCCGGAGCGAGCCATTGTACTTCGTTGTATCTTTGCGGCATTTGTGGAATTCCGTGCAGCCACTGTGGTAACAACATTCAGTGCCCATCAGGTTCGTACCAGGGCAGTACTGCATGGTGGAAGTGCTGCGGAGGATTTGTGTACGGGTACTATGATTGGTGCTCGACTAGCGGCGGCTGGTATTGTGGGACGGATTGTCGGAATAATTGTCCTCAAGATACATGGTGCTCTGGCGGTGGCGGAACCGTTTACTACTGTTCGCTTGCTATCAATTTGGGCTTCGCGTGCTGACCGGAAGGAAGGTTTTGAGATGACCGTTGCGTTTGGAAGTCTCGTTCTTCTCCTCGTGGCCGGATACGCGGGGCTCAAAGCTTGGTGGTCGCCATGAGGTCTCTCGATGGAAACCACCATCGGATGTGCCGTGAGCACCCCAACTTCCCGACATCTCGCCGCGGTCCGGCCGTGGTTCGTTCTTGGTGCGATCGCCGGTGGCGCATTGCTTGGTGGCGCGGTCGGGAGTTTGGGGAGAGGCGGTCCCACCTTCATCTGGGAGGGACTCCCCACGCTCTTCATCGTCGGCGTACTCGTGGCCCTCGATCTTGTATTTCGCCCCGTTGGCCTGAAGCGGCAGGTCAGTTCGGCACTGTCCGGTCGGTCGCCCTCGATTCGTGGGTTAACCTGGGGCTTGCAAATTGGGGCTGGCTTGCCGGTCTTCGTCAACACGTGGGCGCTTTGGGCGTTGATCACGGCCACATTCCTGCTTGGAAGTATTCCCCTGGGGCTGCTCTACGGCGCCACGTATGGGCTGATTCGGGGCCTGCAGCCGTATGCGTCAAGCATTGGGCGCCGCAGGTGGAGCGTCACCCTGTTCCGGTTGGATGGACGCTTCCACGGTCCGCTGATCCTCGCGACGATCCTCGTCAGCGCGAGTATCATCTAAGAAAGGAACGAACGAACCATGGCCAGCGTTAGCCCAACGAGAGCTACTCACGTCGGCAGACCAATCGGACGGCGACCTCTTCTTGCGTTCGCCGGAATCGTCGGTTTCTTCGCAGTTATTGCGGTCCTGGTCCTCAGCGTTCGGAGTGAGAGCCACGAGACTCGTACTGAAGTTCGTCCGGCTGCGGTGTTGATCCCGCTAATTCCGGCTGCGAGCGGCGCTAGCTGGAGCACGTCGGTCCGCGAGGGGGGAGTAAGTTCTCCATCCCAACTCTTACTCAACTGGAGTGATGGTTCCGTCGAACTAGTCGGCCCGGATGGGACGGTGCAAGGCAGCGTCCTCGTCGGTATGCAGCCGTTCGCCGTCCTAAGCATGAAACGGCACGAACTCTTGGTGTCGGATATGGTTTTGGGCCCGGCTGGACTCCGGCCGCGACTGCTGGCGTTCGATGTCGATTCTCTTGAGTTAATACGCGATATGAGCTTGGACGATAATCGCGCGACGTACGCGGTCTACGGGCGGGGCGTCTGGCTGTCCGCCGACGAGGAGTGGTTCTTCTACAGTACGGTTCAGAACGACGACGCGAATCCGGCATGCACCGGAGCGCGCAACGCCGCAGAATGCGACATATGGCGCGTTCACGGGCTTAACCTGGCGGCCGGAACGTCTGCGCAGCCAGTTACGCTTCCGCTGGGCTGTGGCTGGGTAACTGGGAGCGCGCTGTTCCGGGGCGCGGTCGTTGTCAGCTGCACAGACGGTCAAGCGTTTCACTTAGAGCCGGACGGTTCGGATTTGGCCATCAGCGAACTGCCGTTCATCGCCGCGCCGGAGGAGACGTCCTCCACCTACAGGGGAAATCTTGCTCGCGCATTGTCAACGACGGTCGTTCGTGGAATGTTAGTCAGGGTCTACTCCGACGGGACCGTAGCTCGCGTCGCCAATGACGCCCGGGTGCAGACGACTCGAATTACGCCACCGGAAACACGTCCTGTTAGCTCGATCGAACCCACCATTAGCGCCGACGGCCTGGTCGTTCTGGCCTACGCGGACGAAGACACTGCCGGCGAGGGCCTCGCAACGGGCTACGTTGTCTACGACGCGACGGCCTCACGGATCCTTCGCACCGTCGGTCTCGCCGGAATTCGGTCCATCCGCGTCACGAGTGACGGCACCATAACAGCCTTGCTCGCGAACGGGTCGTTATACCAAGAACTCACGGACGGGACGCGTGCTTCGGTGCCGTTGGTCGGACACTCGGAGAAACGGACAAACTCTACGGTGCTCCTTCCTTAGTTCGTCCGCCTGGCTCCGGCGGAATCCGCCGGACCGAAAGCGGGCGCAGGTCCCATTCCCGAGCGCGCCAACCCGCGCGCCTAGAACTCAGCAGCCAGCGCCTGGAGTTTGAGCACCGTGTTCCAGTTGCGCGCCGTCCCGCGCGTTCCCAGCTTCGATTCGACGACGTTCAGCGTCAGCTTCGAAGTCCCGATGCCGTCCGGGTAGATCAGGTACGCCTGTCGGCCGATAACCTCAACGACTTCGCGTCCGGCGATTGCCGACCTGAGGCGCTCGACGGCCTCGGGCGGAGGGGAGTCCCTGAGCGCCATCATCACGAGGTGCGCGGGGTCGTCCACGGCGGCCTGAGGGAAGGGGTTCGATGCGACAGCGTCGTCCCAGTCCGCGGCCGAGCGCACGAAGTAGGTCGTCTTCAGGCCGAGGCGCTCGAGCGTGGCCGCCTCCAGCCTGGTCTCGATGTGGCCGGTGTCGCGGCCGGCGTAGCGGAAGACGAGGTTACCGCTCTGCAACAACGAGCGGCTGTCCCCAAACCCGAGTTCTCCCAGCATGCCGCGCAGGTCGGCCATCGCGACCTTCCGCTTTCCGCCTACGTTCACGCCTCGGAGCAGGGCGATGTAGGTCGTCAGAGAGCCAGCAGACGAAGACGCCCGGATTTCTCCGGGCGTCTCGACGCGCTGCGCTCGCTGTTCGCACGGGACGTTCAGCGAATTCGCTCTTTCGGGGCTGGCAGCGTCCCGAAGAGATCGTCGTAAGACGGTAGCGCTCCTCGGGAACGAGCCTGTTCGTCTGGTTGACGGACGCCGGTTCCAGCGCCCAGTACTCTGCCTGATTCGTCGTCCAGAACCAGATCAAGGTACGCCGTGCCGTCGTTCTTGCCGGTATGGACGTTGAAGACTCCTTCACGCTCCCAGCTGGCGACCCAGACGTTCCTGGGGCTCTCCCACGAGAAGCCTGAGCTGATGGAGACGACCATCTTCTCAGAATCTCCGGCGAACTTGAAGGCGACCTGGGTCATCCCGTCGAAGTCGAGCGGGCCGGAACCGTCGCGGACGGCCGGTGAGGTACTTCCGTCACCGTTTTCATGGTCCGTCCCGATGGTCGCGGCCATGTAAGCCGATGCGGACGCATCAGCAATTTGCCTGGCCTGGGTCTCGCTGAGTCTAGGCCCCGAGGCCGCCCTGGCTTCGCTCGGTCCGTTCGCTGGCCCGAGCAGGCCGGTGAAATTGAAGCCTGTTACGGCGCTCACCGCCAAGCCTGCCCCGAGCAGCCAACCGGCAACCGAAACGCCGATAATGGTGCGCTTCACCCCGCGAGAACGCGTACTGGTCGTTACCATGACGTGTACCTCCAGGTATCCGCGTATCCGCTGAGTTTGAACTGGGCGTTCTGGTCGGCCTGCCACCCGCACGTTGTGTTGGGCATCCACCCAGGCCATCTGTTGAGAACGG
The DNA here is from genome assembly GCA_025350285.1 of Chloroflexota bacterium. Taxonomy (GTDB): domain Bacteria; phylum Chloroflexota; class Dehalococcoidia; order Tepidiformales; family Tepidiformaceae; genus JANXYE01. Next base: position 2,689 of record JANXYE010000679.1, on the reverse strand, counting down.
TGACAGGGCCAGGGCTCACTGACGCAGTCAGCCAATAGTAGTTCGTGCCGCAGTCCCAGCCGCGATAGCCAACGGTTGCTGCGAACGCGATGAGATCGATCCCTCCGGTGGAGGTTCCGTAGTGGTCGAACGCTCGGAAGCGATTGCCTGAACAGGCAGGATCGCCGTACGCATCGATGTATGAATCGACCGAGTACGGTCCCAACGTGCCGGCGAAGTTGTGCCTACCGCAGCCAACGGTGCTCGCCGAAGCATCGGAGGGCCAAGCTGCTATGGCCCCGATTGCCAGCAACGGGGCTATAAAGCCTCCAAGTATCGCAAGGAACTTGAAGTTAGCGACGCCTCCCCACCTGTTGGGGGGGGAGGGGCGACTTGGATCGTACGCTCTCGATTTCCATGATCATCGCGTCCTTTCTGACCATCAACCAGCGCGCCGTGGAAGACGGTCCCGGCCACGGTACCCCTCTGAAATGCGAAGTCAACCCTTATAGGGAGTCGCTGCCGTTTCATCTTTACCGAACCGGGTGGGGCGCCTGCATTGATATGATCATGCCTTCATGATCCTCGACGGGCACCTGAGGACTCACACCAGTTCGACCATTTCGCCGGCGTACTTCTTCGTGCCCCGGCGCAACTCGACCAGTTTGCCGAGCTTGACGACGCAGTCATCCACGCCCTTCTCGCCGTTCAGGGCGTCAAAGCTCTGCATGCCGCAGACGTTGCAGCTGCCGTGGTGGCAGTCGGGCACCGTCTGGGTGTTGTGGACGTCACGCCACTGGCCCTTGAGGTAGCTCTTGGTGACGCCGGATTCGATGTGGTCCCAGGGGAGCGGCTCGCTCGTGTCCCATACGCGGTGGGCGTACCAGGTGGGATCGACACCGGCCGCCTCGAAAGCTTCCTTCCAGCGGTTGGCGTCGAAGTGCTCGCCCCAGGCGTCGAACTTCGCGCCGCGCCGCCAGGCTTCGTGGATGGCGACCGCGACGCGGCGGTCGCCGCGGCTCAGGACGGCTTCGATGAAGCTATCGGCGGGCTGGTTCCAGGCGAACTCAATGCCGCCAGCGCGGCAGCCTTCGCGCAGGTAATTGTGCTTCGGACGGAGTTCTTCGGCCGTATCCTGGCGGGCCCACTGGAATGGGGTATGGGGCTTCGGCACGTGATTGCTCGTGCTCACGCGGACGCGGGCGCGGCCGCCCATGTGCTTGCGGCCGATGGCCTTGACCTTCTGACCCATCTCGAGGATGCCGTGAACATCGTCCATGGTCTCAGTGGGGAGGCCGAGCATGTAGTACATCTTGATGCCGGTCCAGCCGCGTTCGAAGGCGTTCTCGGCGGCGCCAAGCAGGTCGTCTTCTGTCACGAGCTTGTTGATGGCGTTCCTCAGGCGCTGGCTGCCGGCCTCCGGGGCGAGCGTGAGCGTGTGCTTCTTGCCGGCCGCGACAGCGTTCGCGACATCTACGGAGAAGCTATCGACGCGCGTGCTGGGGATCGAGATTTTGAGGTTCGGGAAGGTCGACGTCAGTTGCTGGACCATCGGCACAATCCGGCTGTGGTCCGTGGTGCTGAGGGAGAGCAGCGAGAGTTCGTCGTAGCCCGTGTTCAGCATGATCTGGCGGGCCGCCTCGACCACTTCCTCCGGGCTGCGTTCGCGGGTGGGACGATAGATCATGCCGGCCTGGCAGAAGCGGCAACCCTGGGTGCAGCCGCGCTGGATCTCGACGGCGGCGCGGTCGTGTACGGTCTGGAGGAACGGCACTATCGGCTTCACGAGCGGGGGCGGCAAGGTCTCAACGATGCGGCGCTTGACCGCCTTCGGCGCGTCGGCCACGAGCGGTTCGAGTGCGGCGAAGTGGCCGTCTGCGTCGTAGCGGGCTTCGTAAAACGAGGGCACGTAGACACCTGGCATCGCGAGCAGTTCGCGCAGACGTTCGGCGCGTGGCGTACCGCTCCGCTTCCATTCGCGGAGTCGATCGACCAGTTCGACGACGGCGTCTTCGCCTTCGCCGAGGACGAAGGCATCGACGAAGGGAGCGAGCGGCTCGGGGTTGAAGGCGCCGCTACCGCCGCAGATGATGAGGGGATGGTCCTCGCCGCGTTCATTCGCCCAGAGGGGGACGTTGCCGAGGTCGAGCATGTTGAGGATGTTCGTGTAGGTCAGTTCGTACTGGAGGGTGAAGCCGATGATGTCGAACTCGCAGAGCGGGCGGCGGTTTTCGAGGCTCCAGAGTTGGACGGCCTCGTCCCGCATCTGGTCTTCCATATCGTCCCAGGGGGCGTAGACGCGTTCGCAGGCGACATCATCGATGCGGTTGAGGATGTCGTAGAGGATGCCGAGGCCCATGTTGGACATGCCAATGTCGTAGGCGTCCGGGTAGGCGAGGGCGACGTGCAGAGGGACGGCCGCCCAATCCTTCGTGATGCTATTCACTTCGCCGCCGGTATAGCGGGCCGGCTTCGAAACGCGGGCGAGCAGACTCTCGATCGTTGCGTTCATCCCCCGATGGTAGCAGCCCAGCGCAACCGTGCGTGAAGACGGCGCCCGAACTACAGCGGGCAGATGTCCAGGTAGTTCTTCGTGACGTTCGCGTAGCCGTAGTCGAAGACGGCGCGAAGCTGGTCCTGGGCGTTTTTGAGGTAAACGGTCGTGTCGATGCAGCCCTCGTGGGCGCTGCGGCCTTCCTGCCAGCCCCGG
>JANXYE010000663.1 GCA_025350285.1 Chloroflexota bacterium | reverse complement strand
GGTCACGGATATGGAGGCGGTGTATCGCGAGACCACCGTCTACGTGCGGCTCACCAACCACGACGGCACCTCATTCATGGCGATCGAAGCGCTCTCCCGCGGCCGCTATGTGATCTGGACGTTTCCCCTGGCGGGAGCCGCGCGGGCGACCGGGTTTGACGACACGGCCCGGATCATTCGCGCGCTGCTCGAACAGCACAACCGTGGAGAGCTCGGGCTCAATCTTGCCGGGCGCGCGGCGGTGATGGAGGAGTTCGACTTCGATAGCCTCGCCCGCAAGCTGGACTCGCGTCTGCGGGCGGCGATCAAGCGCGGGCTACGCGAGCCCAGCTGAAGGCGGCGGCCGGTGGAGTTGGGACAGGCATCGCGCCCCATCCTCCGGACGTCCGCCTCACCCTGCGGGTTAGCGGTGGGAAACCAGCTGGATGGCCGCCGCTTCGACTTTGCCGGAGGCGTCGTCGAGGTTGTGGTAACGCTGGATCCACCGGCGCCCCTCGGCGCCGAGGCGATCACGTTCGGCCGGGTTGTCGATGAGACGCTCGACAGCGGTGGCGATGTCGAATCCATCGACGGCGCGAACGATCGGCGGAGGCTCGGGATAGGCCCGGTTGTAGCGGTACCAGGCGACGACGGGACGGGCGCACGAGACGGCTTCGAGTTCGGCCATGCCGACCGCGCCGAGCAGCGCCTGGCCCATCACCACCGCGTGGCGGTTGAGAATTCCCGGGAGCGCGGAGCGAGCCTGGCGGGGGATCAGCGTGACGTTCGGCAGGCGCGCGAATGCGTCCGTGTATTCGCCCCCGGCGATGGCCGTCACCTTAATCTCCGGGCGAACGCGGGCCAGCCGCCGGCAAGCGGCGAGGATGCGCGGCACGCCCTTGATGCCTGTCAGCGAACAACAGATGAAGACGCCAGTCTGTTCCGAGGCGGCCACGGTGGGCCGGAACTCCGCGTCGTCCACCGGGTTCGGGAGGAACTCCGCGTCGGGACGGCGCTTGAGCACGTAGTCCGCGAGGTCCGGGGTGGCGTAGTAGACGCGCTTCGCGGCCTGGAGCGAGCGTTCAATCATTGGCCGGGTGAACGGTGTGATCTTGCGCACGTCGCTGCCGTGGCAATGGAGGATGAACGGGAACTTGCCGAGCACGCCTACCATGCCGAGGTAGGCGTAGTGGATATGGACGACATCGAAGTCGCCGGCGTGGACCTGGCGGATGAGCTGCGCCCATTCGACGGCGCGGACCGGCCCAATGAGCGGCTTCACCATCCAGGGTAGGCTTCCGCCAAAGAGCCGAGGGCGGATGACCTGGACGGTGTGCCCGCGGGCGCGCAGCCCTTCGGCGAGTTCCGAGGCGACGCTGGCGATGTCGTTGATTTCGGCGATCCGCATCAATGCAGCCTAACCCGTCTATTCCTTCGCTTGCGAACGGACCTGCGAGAGCCACTCCCATCCATAGATGGCGATGAGCCCGAAGACGATCGTGAAGGCGATGGCGACGGCGATCCGCCCGTAAAGTGTGCCCGCTACGCCGCCGGAGAAGGAGAACGACGTGTCGATTGAGCTCTGCGCGCCGGTGATGGCGACCTTCGCGTTGTTGAGGCGGATGTAGCTCTCGTTCTTGATTGAAGCGAGCGTGCGTATGCGGTCGATCTCGCCGAGGGTCTCTTTGTCGAACGAAATGTCGGACAGGGAGGTGCGCAGCGTCCGGATCTGCGCGATCGTGCTGTTCAGGATCTCTTTACGGGTGGCGAGGGCGGCCGCCGCCTGATCGTTCGCGACAGTCGTGCCGAGGATCACCGAAGCCTGGACGCCGGTGACGCCGCTGCTGACCACCTGGGCGGCGTTTATCTGTGCGAGCTCGGTGGAGTACCGGCCTTCGAAGCGGTTGAGTTCGCCGATCACGGTCGCATCGCCGCCCTGCGAACGGAGGATCTCGTCGTAGGGTAAGCCCTTCGCTTCGATCCTCTGGCGGAGGGCCCTCGAGGCCGACTCGAAGTCGCTTTCGGCGAGGTCGGCTACGGCCTGCTTCTTGGAGATGAAGCGCTGGCGGAAAAGGCCGTTCTGGGCTGTGTATTCGTCCCTGAAGACGGTCACGAAGGCCGCCCGCAAGCGCTCGGCCTCGGCCTTGTTCGCGTCCTGGATGGAGACCGTGAGGATGCCCCGTGAGACCCCGTCCGCGACGGAGATCGGCGTGAGAGCGATCGAGAAGCGGGCGTAATCGAAGTTCTGGTTGCCGGTCGCCTCGACGACCTTTTTCTTGAATTCCGCGTCCCCCGTCATCGATTGCGCTTCGAAGATGCGCAGTCCGCGGTCGCCACCGAGGACAAGGTCCTGGACGACGGTTTCGAGCTGCATCGAAGCCACCGCGTTCGCATTGCCCGCGACGCTGCGGAAGCTGATGGCGATGAAGATGCCAATAATGAGGAAGGGGATGAAAATCCATGCCCGGCGGCGGACAAGGCGTACGTCCCGTTGGAGACCGCTGGCAACACCCGGCATGGAGCCGTATGGTAGGTGTGGCGGGTAAGCCGGTCAATGTGAATTGCTTCACGAAGAGAGGCCTCCACGGGCATGTCCGATTACGCCTTCGTGGCCGCCGCCGATGCTGCCATCATCCTTGCGGTCTTCCTCCTGCGTGAGCCAAAGTGGCTCATCCCGATCGTCGTCCTCGGCCTTCCGATTGAGTACTTCAACACGGAAGCGCTCGCTTCCCTCGGAGGCGACGGTATCTCCGGGGCCGTGAGGGCGCTGCTCAACCCCGGTAAATTCGCGATGGTCCTGACCATCGTCTGCGCCGTCATCCGCTTCCGTCACGAACCGCGCAGGTTGGTCCCCGATTCGTCGCTCGTCTTGCCGCTCGCCGGGATGCTCGCCGTGATCACGCTGGGGCTGTTCTGGGCCGATTCGCTCAAGGCCCCGAACAGTGTCCTCATTCTGCCGATGTACGTCGCCTTCGTTCTCGTTGCTCCCGCGTTCATCGAAACGCGCCAGGATATGGAGCGGATCGTCGCGGCGTTCCTCATCTCGGCGATCTTTCTCGGCGTCCTGGCCGTGGCGCAGCGGACCGGCTTCTTCAACTGGCGCGGCATCCTCGTCCAGTCCGATTCCTACTCGTACCGCTCCAATGCGACCTTCGCCGACCCAAACAACCTGGCGCGATTCTTCGCCATCGCGCTTTCACTCGCCGCGGGCATGGTGCTCTTGCTCGGCCCGCGGCGGCTGACGGTCTATCTCGCGGTCCCGGCCCTGGCCGTCGGGGTCATTGGCATCGCCGCCACGGGCTCACGCTCGGGCTGGATCATGCTGCTGCTCTGCGGGTTTTTGGTGGTCGTGCTGGCGCCGATCGCGCGGGGGACGAAGCTACGGCTCGTAGGGGCCGCCTTCGGTTCGCTCGCGGCGCTCGTCACTATCCTTCTGCTCCAGGGCGGCGCGGACGCGGATCGGGTGCGTTCACTGACCACCGGTGTGGAGGTCATCGGCCAGCGCGAGTTCCTCATCAAGGCCGGCTGGGCGATGTTTAAGGATAACCCGATCTACGGGGTGGGGTCCGGCAACTATCAGCACGCGCTCCTCATCACGTATATCCGCCTCATCCCGGAGTGGGCGCGGACAACGCTTTCGCACACCTCGTTTATCTCGATCCTCGCCGAAAACGGCCTCATTGGGGCGTTCATGTTCGCGCTGGTCGGGGTGCGGTTGGGGATCGCGGTGGTGCGCAAGTACGTTTACGCCGCCGACCCCTACAATCGCCTGATAGCGGCCTGGCTCGGCGTTTCGTTCTTTGGGATCGTGCTGCACAGCCAGTCCGAAGGGCGGCTCATCGATGAACCGTACATCTGGCTGCTGATGGCCATCTTCGTAGCCGTGGAGACAGCCCCCGGATTCGCTTCACAGAAGGAACTCGCCGAACGGGCCGCCATCCCCGCGGAACGTAGGAGCCGGGTTGCGGTGCGGCTTTCACCGGCCAAGGAAGCGAGCCTGGGCGCGCCCGTGCTCGATATTCCCGCGCTCAACACTTCCATGCTCAACACCAAAGAGTAGGTATTGCCCATGTTTACCGTGCTCGCTGGCGGTGTCGGCGCGTCGCGCTTCCTCCAGGGCCTCGTCCAGGTTGTCGATCCATCGGAGATCACCGTCATCTCCAACAGCGGCGACGATGTTGAGATGTTTGGGCTGCACGTCTCGCCCGATACGGACATCGTCATTTACGCGCTCGCTGGTGCGGTCAACCCGGAGACGGGCTGGGGCCTGACCGCTGACTCGTTCGCCGTCGTGGACCAACTCGAGCGCTTCGGCTACGCCCGCTGGTTCAACCTCGGCGATAAAGACCTGGCGATGGCCATCCACCGCACGCGCTTGCTCCACGAAGGCATTCCGATGCATGAGGTGGTGGCCGGACTTGTGAGAGCGTGGGGGCTCGGCTGCACGATTATCCCGATGTCGAACGACCCGATCCGCACGCGCATCATCGGCCCAGACGGCGAGATCCCGTTCCAGGACTACATGGTAAAGCTGCGCACGGATGTCGAGGTGCGCGGGGTCGAATTCGCCGGGGCGGAGAAGGCGGCGCCCGCTCCCGGTGTGCTCGCGGCGCTTCGAGACGCGAAGGCGGTGATCCTTGCGCCCAGCAACCCGATTGTGTCGATCGGCCCCATCCTCGCGGTCCCAGGCCTGAGGGATGCGCTCGCCCATTCCCGGGCGACTCGCGTGGCCATCAGCCCGATCATCGCCGGGGAAGTTGTCAAGGGCCCGGCGGCGAAGATGCTACAGACGCTGGGCCACGAGGTGTCGGCCGTCGGCGTGGCGCGCATCTATCAGGGCCTCGTGGACCTGATGGTGATCGACGAACGGGATGCGGCGCTCGCGCCCGCCGTCGAAGCGCTCGGCATGAGCTGCCTCGTGACGGACACGATCATGTCGAGCGACGAGAAGAAGGCGGCCCTCGCGCGCACGATCGTCGCGGCCCTGTAGTGGCCGCGTCCGTGGATAGCCGTCCGCCCGCGCTCATCCCGGTGAACCGGCTGGACCGCGCGAAGGGGCGGCTTTCGGGGCTGCTGACGCCGGACGAGCGGCGCGAACTGGCGCTCTCGACGTTCGCAACCGTCGTGGCCGCGGTGAGGGCCGCTGGCTGGCGGCCGGTGGTGCTCACGAGCGATCCCGGCGTGCGTGCCGCCTCCCCGGAGGATGCCCTGGTGCTGGACGAACTGGGAGCGTTTCTCGGGCTGAATGCCGAACTGGAAGGGGCGTTCTTGCGGCTCCAACCAGCCTTCCCCCAGGCCAGCGATGCGCGGCTCCTGATTATCCACGCCGACCTTCCGCTGGCGACGGGCGAGGCTATCCGGGAGTTGGAAATGGCCGCCGCGCCGGCACCTTCGGCGACGCTCGTGCGCAGCGCGGACGGCGGCACGAACGCGATGCTCCTGCGGCCGCCTGGGCTGTTCGCGCTCGCGTACGGAAAAGGGAGCTTCGAAAAGCACTGGGCGGCGTCGGAAGCGGCGGGTTTGCGGCGCGTGGCCGTCGAGTCGCCGGGCCTCGCCCTCGACCTGGACACGCCGGACGACCTGCTCACGCTCCTCGCAATGCCGTCAGCGGCGCACACAACCGCCGCGCGGCTCCTCCGTGGTTGGAAGATTCGGGAGCGCATCGCCGCGGCGAAGCCAACGGCCAACGGCTGACTTGCAGCGATCGAGGCGGTTGGCCGCCAACAGGCCAGGGAGCCAAGATGCAATGCCCTGCCGGTCCCCGTCCTCGATCCGGGCGCCACAACACCCAGGCCAGGAGCGTACGATGTCTCAGAAGGCTTGCATCTTTGTCATCCTGGCGGCGCTAGCGGACCAGTAGCTGGATCCGGCTATGGGCCCAGTGCGTGAGGGCGATCGCCAGCGCGTCGGCGGCGTCCGCGGGGGTGGGGGTCGTCTTCAGCCCGAGCTGGAGCTTCACCATCATCGCCACCTGGGACTTTTCGCCGTGGCCATAACCCGCGACCGTCTGCTTCACCAGGTTCGGTGCGTATTCGAAAACGGGCACGCCGGCGTCGGCCAGGCCGACGATCGCCGCCGCCCGCGCATGGCCGAGGAGCAGGGCGCTGCGCGCATTGTTCGCCACGAACGATGATTCAACCGCCCCGGCGGAGACGAGCCAGTGTTTCGCGGCGTCGCGCACCCCATCCCGCAGGAGCACCAGCCGGGCCGAAAGCGGGTCGCTCGGCCGCGTCCGCAGGACGCTGTGGTGGAGATGGACGCAGTGGTCATCCTCCACCTCGACGACTCCGATGCCGGTCACGTTCAACCCCGGGTCGATGCCAAGAATGCGCATGCCGAGAGCTTAGGCCCGCCCGCTCGCAACCCCAACCGCGCACGTCACGGCTGGAGGACGGAGGCTGGACGAGAGACGCCACGGCCGGATTTAGAGCGGGATGACTTCGATGCTCACGTCCAGCACCTCCGCATCGAGCCGCCACTCTTCGATCGCATTCGCGATCGACTGCGCCTGAGCGTTGGCGTGGGCCGCTTCGTTGCTGATGCAGACGGCGGTGATGGTGGCGAACGAGACGGCGTCGAGGTCATCGATTTCGGCGATGGCGGCGTTGAAGCGCGTGCGCAGCCGGGCGATGACGCTCTTGACGATCGAACGCTTCTCTTTGAGCGTCGCGGAAGGCAGGGCGAGGCGGATGCGGAGGACAGCGAGATAGGTGGTATTCACGTGTGGCGAGGCGCGCGGCTGGATTCACGGACGGGCCGTGGGCGCCGGGCTCGCGGGGTTATCCTACCACGGCCGTGTGGAGTCGCGGCCCCCTTGCGGCCGCTGGCGTAGCGGAGGCTGCCTCCTGCATCGGGGCGAGGGCAGCGCCTGGTGGTGGCCCGGCTCTGGGAGTGGTAGAACCTGCATACACAGACACCCTGGAGTTCACTGATGTCCGAACCGACTGTCCTGACCACCGCCGGCAACGTCCGCGGCGAAACGGTGAACGGCGTGCACAGCTTTACGGGCGTCCCCTACGGCGCGACGACCGGCGGTGTTGCGC
>JANXYE010000650.1 GCA_025350285.1 Chloroflexota bacterium | reverse complement strand
CAAGATCGGGCTTTCGCCACCGCCGATCGAGACGCCGGAGGGCTGGCTGATCATTTATCACGGTGTGCGCAACACTCCGGCTGGCGGGATCTACCGCCTCGGCCTCGCGTTGCTGGACCTCGAACACCCGGCGACCGTCTTGCGCAGGGGCGAGGAGTGGGTGTTTGGGCCCAGCGCACCGTACGAATTGGCCGGCGATGTCCCGAACGTTGTCTTCCCCTGCGGGACCGTCGTGGATGAGGCAAGCGGCACGTTGCGGATGTACTACGGCGCGGCGGAAAGCTGCGTGGCGGTTGCCACCGCGGACGTGAGCGAACTCGTGGACTGGCTGACCACGCACTGCCCACCCGAGGAGCAGTTCCTCCGCGCCGGAGAGCACGTGGCGGCGAACCCGGAAAGTTCGTAGGAAGTGGGCTCCCCGTGCGCTTAGGAATGCTCGCACCCATTTCGTGGCGCGTGCCCCCGCGCCACTACGGGCCGTGGGAACAGGTGGTTTCAACGCTGACGGAGGGCCTCGTGCGGCGCGGCGTGGACGTGACACTGTTCGCCAGCGGGGATTCGCTCACCGCGGCACGGCTGGTCGCGGTCGCCCCGACGGGCTATTCGGAGGACCCGGCGCTGAACGCCAAGGTTTATGAGGGCCTGCACATCGCCGCCGCCTTCGAACGCGCTGGCGAATTTGACCTCATCCACAACCATTTCGACTTCCTGCCCGTCACTTACTCGCGTCTCGTGCGGACGCCGGTGGTCACGACGATTCATGGGCTCTCGTCGGAACAGAACTTGCAAGTATTCCGCGCCTACGACGACATCGGGCACTTCGTGGCCATCAGCGACGCCGATCGGCGGCCCGGCCTGTGCTACCGCGCGACCATCCACCACGGCCTGCCGATGGCGGAATTCACGTTTCAGCCGATCGGCGGTGATTACCTCCTCTACCTCGGCCGGATCCACCCGGACAAGGGCGCCGCGGAAGCGATCATGGTCGCGCGGGCGACGGGCCGGAAGCTGATCATCGCGGGGATCGTGCAGGATGCCGCCTACTTCGAAACACAGGTTCAGCCGTTTCTCGATGAGGACAACGTCGTTTACGCCGGCGCTGTTGGACCGGCGCAACGAGACACCCTGCTCGGGGGCGCGCTCGCGTTACTTCACCTGATTAACTTCGATGAGCCGTTTGGACTCTCCGTGATCGAAGCGATGGCAACGGGGACGCCGGTGATCGCGGTGCGGCGCGGCTCGATGCCGGAGATCGTGAGCGACGGCCTGAGCGGCGTCCTCGTCGATGGCGTTGCGGAGGCTGTCGAGGGTGTAGAACGGGCAGCCACGCTGGACCGCTGGGCCGTGCGCCGGTGGGCCGAGGAGCGCTTCTCAGCCGAGCGGATGGTGGATGACTACCTCGCGCTGTACGAAAGCATCCTGGATGAGCGGCGCCGCCCACCCGTTCTCGCTGGGGCCCCCGCGTGATTCGCCAGATTCGACGGCTGACTCATCCCGTCCCGGCCTTCGGGCCGGGCGTATCCGCGATCGCGATCTATTCGGAGGCAACGCCCCGCGGGATGCGGGACAGGTGCGCGGCGGAAAGCGGGTTCGAAGGGGTGGCGTGCGTGGACGACACCGCCCGCCTGGCGTCGCTGTACATCGCCCTCTGGCGAAATGACGGAGCGCCGCACTGGCGTACGGCCGCGATGGAAGCATTGTCCTTCGTGCGGGCCATGCAGACGCCCGAAGGATGGTTCGTGAACTTCATCAGCCGCTGGGACGGGACGAAGAACCTGGCTGGCCGAACGTCGGCGGACCCCTACGGCCCGTGGCTGGCGCGAGCCTGCCATGCGCTCGCCGACGGCGTGGCCGCGTTCGGTGACCTGGAATGCGCCGCCGCCTTCGAGCGCGCCATGCCGTGGCTGGATGAGCCAACGCCGTACCTCGACATCCGAGCGGTGGCCCTCCTGGCCACTTTGAGGTACGCCGAAGGGACCGCCTCGGGCGCGGTGGACGAACGAGCAATCCGCTGGGCGGACGAACTCCATGCGGCGCGGTGGCAGGGGATTCTCCCGGACAGGCGAGGAAGTGCGACCGTCCACCTGTGGGGACACCTGCAGGAGTGCGCGCTTGCGGAAGCGGGGGTGCACTTCGGCCGCCAGGAGTGGATCGACGCGGCCCGGGGGAGCGCCGAACGGCTGCTTATCCCCGCGGTCGAGCTCGGATTCCCGGGGCCAAAGTCGATCGCGTTCGACGTGAGCTGTGCCGTGCGCGGCCTCGAGGCTCTGGGCAGCGCCACCGGCGATGCCCGCTATGCGAGGTATGCTGACCTTGGACGTGCCTGGTTCGACGGCCGCAACGCGGCCAGTACCCCGGTGTTCGACCGCCAACGGGGCCTCGCCTACGACGGGATCGACGACGGACAACTCAGCCACAATTCAGGCGCTGAATCTAACATCGAAGCGGCCCTGGCATTCGCGGCGGCCGGAACGCCGTAGGCCAATGCGCGCTAAACTATGGCGGGGGGCCGCATGAACCGGGAACAGAAGATTAACGAGCTACTCGCGCGCGGTGACGACGATGTCAGGCGACTGGCGCTCGACGAAATCGACAACGCCGCGAGGCAAGCGAACACATTCGGGTCGAAAGACCATCGAGCGGCGCGGGACAAGGTCGAATCGCGGCACGACGACGCCCGGCGCGGCTACGAGGGACTTTCCGAGTTGCAGATCGACGCGGCTATCGCGGGCCCGCGTTAACGACATCGCTGGCCGGGACTGAGCGGGCGGGAAGACGCTCGACGCGCAGTTCGTGATGAAAATCAACGCGCGCGCTTTCGACGGAGCCCTTCAGTGGCGCGGCGGAGCGGTAGTGGGCGCAGGCCGCGAGGGGGATGTCCTTCGCCGCAAAGGGTGCCTGACGTTGGATCGAGCCCGATCCAGCCCGCGCCGAGGAGGTACACCTCGGTTCAGGCGTGGAGGCCCGAGAACCCATCAGCGACAGGCTCCGCGTGCTGATCGGCGCCCGGACTGAGGTCAATCAGGTAGCCCGAGACGAACCGCGAGCCGAATCCCAGGAGGCGCAGGGCCTGCACCAGCAGCCAGGCGACATCGCGGCAGGAGCCGGCGGCCCGGCCAAGGGTTTGCCCGGGATCCTGGACGCCGGGCGCCGCGCGGCCCTCGTAGCGAAGGTCTTCGTGAAGCCGCCGGTTCAGTTCGACCAGGAATTCGACGGTGTTGACCGGACCGCGCTGGCGCCGCTCGACGAACGCGCGCAGGGCACCGCTTGCCGGTTCGGCTGGGAGGTAGGCCGCGAGTTCCTCTCTCATATCGGCGGCATAGGCGAAGGGCCAGGAGGCCGCGTGCTGATCCACGATGAAATCGAATGGATTGACGGGCCGGAGTTCAGCGATCAGGTTGACCTCGACCCGAAGCTCGGCGGTTTTCTTCGGGAAGACGAAGCGAGCGAGCCAGTTTCCATTCGGGTCTGGCATCCAGCTCAGCAGATGGTTCTCTGGCTTCACCGTCAGCGAATACTGGGATATCCGCGCGCGGCAGTAGGGCGTGGGGCAGAGGCGCACGACCTGGGGCCCAAGGAGGACCGGCGCGTCGTAGCGGTAGCGCGTCGTGTGGTGCAGCGAGATAAGCGTCGAGGCGGTCAGCGGTGTTGTCCCATGCATACAGGGTACGGAACGGGCGGCCCATCCGGCTACCGATTCCCGCATGGAGGACGTTCGTGTCGGGCGCAACAGCGTTGGTGGCCGTGCCTCCCGCGTGGCATGCGCCGCCGAACCGCGACCGCCAGAACTTCGATTCGGTGAGGAGAGGTCGCTCTCGATCCTCGCGATACTTGCCCGAGAGCACGCATGCGTTCCGCCTCCGACGCGAGGTCATCGGACAGGTCCGAAGCTATCCGGGCGGCCCAAGCCGTGTGGCTCCGCTGTGCGGCCCGCAAGAACAAGGGCGCGGCCGCCCGGAGGTCACTCAGCGTAGGCTCACCGGACGGAGCCACGAGGATGAGAACTCCATCGGCTGTGGCCACCGCGACGGCTGTAGTGAACTCGGCCCAACCCGGCCACTGAGCTGAGCATGCCCAAGGGAAGCGGTCTCTGGAGCCGCTCCGCGGTTCAGACTGATTAAGTGACATCCCGGAGGCGAGGGCCTAAGCACCACGCAGGCCTGCGCCAGCGTCAATTCACCTTTTGTCAACGGCTTGTCAACCGCCATAGCTATGATTAGCGTGACCTGCCCGGGGCGAGTGCATGCCTCAAGAGAGAGCCCCCGCACCGCTACGTCAATGCCGAACCCAGAATGCGCAGCGGCGTTCGGGATCCGCCCACACAACCTCCCATAACCGGCCGCCGTCTTAAGCGATCGCTGGTCGGCCCACCCACCGGAAAGGTTACACAGCTCATGCGAAGACTAGCCCGTATCTCCCTCGGGAGTGCAGTTCTCGTGCTTCTTCTCGGCGTCTTGGCCCACGGGACGCTATCGACGAATGCCTCGTCGCCGCCGACGACAACGACCACCCTTGCGAGCGGCACAAGTAGCGTTACAGCGAACGGCAACCCTGCGGTCATCGTTCCTCGCAACGCCCGATACGGCCTCATCCCCGGCACGCGCTGGATTGACTCGACGACCCACCACCCGCTGGGCAGCCCTGACACTTTCACCGTCACCTTCACGCTGCCGTCAGGGTTCTACGGCGCGCAGTTGTCTGGTCTCGTCTTCGCCGACAACTGGGCGGTGGTCTCGCTTAACGGCGTACAAACCGCAGCGCAGCCCGCCGGCGACATCCACTCCA
>JANXYE010000648.1 GCA_025350285.1 Chloroflexota bacterium | reverse complement strand
GTTCCGAGTTCCGAGTTCCGAGTTCCGAGTTCCGGTCAGCTTTTCAGTTCGTCGCGGATGCGTTTCAGACGGTTGATGTTCTCGAGATCCGGGCCGTCGCCTTCGAAGCCGGGGACTTCGAGGAGGAAGGGAACATCGGCGAATGCGCGGTGGGCCATGAGGGTCCGGAAGCCCTCCAGGCCGATGTGGCCTTCGCCGATATTTTCGTGACGGTCGCGGACGCCGCCGAGCGGCATCTTGCTGTCGTTGGCGTGGACGGCAACGATGCGGTCGAGGCCAACTTCGCGATCGAGTTCTTCCATGGCGAGTTCGCAGCCTTCGCGCGTCGAGAGGTCGTAGCCCATGGCGAAGGCGTGGCAGGTATCAATGCAGACGGCGAGCCGGGGATCGTTGTCGAGGCCGCGGAAGATGGCGCCGAGTTCGGCGAAAGTGCGACCGACGCAGTTCCCCTGCCCAGCGTTGTTTTCGAGGATCACGCGCGACCCGTTGGGGGCGCCGTCCATGGCCTCCCGGATGCTGCCGCAGATCTGGGGGAGGACGGCATCGAATCCGGCGCCAAGGTGGCTGCCCACGTGGAAGATCGTGCCCACGACGCCCAATTCGCCAGCCCAGTGGAGGTAGCTCCGGAGGGAGGCCACCGAGCGGTTCAGCAGCGCCGGGTCGTGGCTGCCGAAGTTCATCAGGTAGACGCCGTGGAAGAAGGCGGGGATGCCGGCCGTGGCTTTGGCGGCGAGGAAGGCGTGGACCTGCTCATCGCTGAGTGACGGTGGCTTCCATTGCTGGGGCGCGGAGATAAAGAGCTGAAGCGCTTCGCCTTCGATGGCCGCGATACGGCCGAAGGCGGCGGCGGGGCCGCCAGCGGAAGAGACGTGAGCGCCGATTCGCATGGGGTTAGGGTAGCTGGCCAAGACGGGTGAGCGTCAAGGGAGCGAAGCCGCCAGGATGCCAAGGAGTTGGTGTGCCGGGATACGCCGATGCGCCAGTCCCGGCCGGGGGGAGTCGCCCGCGGTGGGTTCTCCCGCCAGAAGCCGTAGAATCGCTGGATGCTGCTTGAGGATGATGCGCTGGCGCGGGCGATTGGCGTGGCACTCATTGCCCGCGGGGCGACGGTGGCGGTCGCGGAGACCACGGCCGGTGGCCTCATCGCGGCGCGGCTACTTTCGGTTGCCGGTGCGTCAGCGTGGTTCGAGCGCGGGGTGGTGTGCTATTCGGCCAAGGCGAAGCGGGATCTGACAGGCGTCGATCCCGAGTTTCTGAAGGCGCACGGCGCGGTGAGCCGGGAGTCCGTGCTGGCGCTAGCCGAAGGCCTGCGTCGCATCGCGCATGTGGAGTATGCCGTCGCGGAGAGTGGGATAGCGGGGCCGCCCGGGGTGCGGAGGTCGCCGAAGCCCGTTGGGTCGGTTGTGATTGCCGTGGTGACGCCGGAGGGCTCGTTCGTGGAGGAGCATGTTTTCCCGGGCTCCCGGGTGCAGGTGATGGAGGCGATTGCTGAGCGGGCACTGGCGATGCTGCTGGACCTGCTGCCGTTGTAGGCTAATTCGCCTTGCCGACGATGATGCCCAGCTTGCCGTCCAGTTCGACAACCTCGAACGGGTCCGTCGCGCTGAGGCCGATGGCGAAGGCGACGACGCCCTCGAAATCGCAGATCTGGCGGATGCCCTTTATCACCCTCCCGGAGCTGAGAAACGCCCCCTGGGTGACCGTGGACTTGCCCGCTTCGTCGTGAGCGACGGCGGGGCGCATGGTTACGACGAGGATACCTGCGGCGCCCTGCATGTCGGCGACGGCCCCGCTGCCGCACTGCACGGCTTCCTTTACGTACTCGACTTTGTAGCCCGGAATCCCCCCGTTGAAGGAGAAGCCGAAAGCCTCCCGCCTATTCTGGTCTTGCGTCTGGGCGCCCGTGACGATGGATTGCTTCATCGACATCGGCACGATCTTCTCGACCGGCTTCGAACTCGTGCCGCGGTTGGTGACGAGCGTGGGTGTTGCGACGGCCGATGCTGAGGCTGTGGTCGAGGCGCTGGGCTTCGCCGTAGGCGAAGTTTCGGCCGTCTTCGTGGCCGAAGCTGGCGTGGTGGCCGCCGCCGTGACGCTGGTTGCCGCGGCGCTCGGCTTCGTCGCGTCGTCGTCGCCACAGGAGGCGAAGGAGAGAGTCGCGGCGATCACGCTCGCGATGCCGAGGATCAGTGCGCCGGGGCGGTTTGGTCGCATGCAGGAGACTCCTGAGGCACGTTCGAGTCGGGCCGATGTCCAGGAAATGGGCGCAGGCGCCCGGAAGGCGCCACATTCCTCCAGAGTCGGCCAGCCGGGCGGTCGGCTTGGGCAGCTTGGGCGTGGCGGCCACGGAGCCGTACTTCAGGACGTCCTCGGCCCGGGTCAGCTGGAAGTCCCCGGTCTTGACGTTGAAATCGACCGGGGGCGCCTCGGCGGGCTCATGGGCGCCGACCCGGGTCTTGCCCTCCTCGGCATTGAGCGCATTGCGGAATGAGGCCTCTGAGAACTGGAAGGCGCGGTTGGCGATGGCCTGGGCCTCGTCGCGGCTCTCCGCCACTTCCAGATTGGGCACGATGCCGGTCTTCTGGATCGAGCGGCCGGACGGCGTGTAGTAGCGCGCGGTGGTGAGCTTCAGCGCCCCGTCCGCGCCGCCGCGCAGCGGGATCACCGTCTGCACGGAGCCCTTGCCGAAGCTGGTCAGGCCGACGATCTCGGCCCGCTTGCGGTCCTGCAGGGCGCCGGCGACGATCTCGGCCGCCGAGGCGGTGCCGGAATTGATCAGCACCACGATCGGCAGGCCGTTGGTGATGTCCCCCGG
>JANXYE010000642.1 GCA_025350285.1 Chloroflexota bacterium | reverse complement strand
CTTTCCGTGACCTCGGCTCCAACTACCTCATCTCCAACCCCGAACGCGTCGCCGCCAACCACCTCAGGCAGCTCAAGCGCCTCGGCTACACCGTCAGCGCCGTTGCTCACGCTTGAACACCGTTCGGGCGAAGCGATTTTCAGAGCAGTTCTGAGAAGAGCGTACGGCGGGCGACGGTGGCGAAAGCCCGCTCTCGCCCGAGGATGTTCACCTGCGCCGGAGGGCCAGGGCGCAGCTCGCGGCGCGACCAACTGGAGGCGTGACCAATGACCCGTGCGACGATCCTCCGCGTCGTTGGAGGCCTGGGCCTCGCCACGGTCCTCATAAGCGGCTGCTCGTCGGACGGCCAGACGAAGCCGGAGGCCATCGTGGGCACGGCGACATCACCAACATCGACGGCCGGGACTTCGGGGAAAACGACCGCATCCACGGTACAACCAAGCGTGACCGCCGTACGGAGTACATCGGCCACCACCGCGAGCAAGACTTCGCCGACCGTTCCAACGAGCCTCACCGTGGCCTCGACCAGCCAAGCGGGTCCCGTATCCCTGTCCGTGAGCAGTCCGGTGAGCGCGGGAGGAACCGCTACCGCGATCGCCCAGGCCGCGCCGAACGTGACTTGCAACCTGAGCTACACGACCCCGGCCGGAAGTCCGAGCGCAG
Source organism: Chloroflexota bacterium (assembly GCA_025350285.1). Classification (GTDB taxonomy): domain Bacteria; phylum Chloroflexota; class Dehalococcoidia; order Tepidiformales; family Tepidiformaceae; genus JANXYE01. The sequence goes on along the minus strand of JANXYE010000642.1, from coordinate 2,727 downwards.
CGGCGGGGCTTGGATCCAGGACCACCGGCAGCGACGGCTCAGCGTCCTGGTCCTGGACGATTGGGGGAAGCACCGGCAAGGGCACGGGATCGGTGAAGGTTACCTGCAATGGGCAGGTTGCGACCGCCGCGATCGTCATCCAATGACCTGCTGGGGCGAATCAGCCACTGAGAGGCGGGCGCGATTATAAAGCGCCAGATAGCGCTGGCTGCACTCTGTTTGCTCCTGTCAGCTTGTGACCCAAATGCTGACTCGGCGCCGGATGGCGTGTCGCCCGACGCGGTGAGACCAGGTGTCGTGGGCCCGACGGCGACTCCGACGCGGACTCCGGGCATCGCCTACCCGGATCCGCTGCGTACCCCCGGCGACGTGTTCCCCGTTGGGACGAACGAAATCTGCGTCTCCGGCTACACGAAGACCGTCCGCGATGTCAGCAGCGCGACCAAGAACCGCCTGTACGCGGAGTATGGGATCACGCGGCCCCGCCTGCCGAACGAGTTCGAAATAGACCATCTGATCCCGCTCGCGCTCGGAGGATCTAACAGCGACCGCAACCTTTGGCCTGAGCCAGCGGCGCCCGCACCCGGTTTCCACCAGAAAGATGAGTTGGAGAACAGGTTGTACGCTCTCGTCTGCGCGGGAAGCGTGGCGCTCGTCGATGCGCAGCGGGCTATCGCGGGGGACTGGTACGCGGCGTACGTGCGGTACGTGTTGGGGGCGAAGTAAGGCCTCAGAACTCAGAAACTCAGTCCTTCCCGGGAAGGACCGAACTCAGAAACTCAGAACTCGGAACCGAGCATACACTCTCCCGGTGATGCCGAAGAAAGTCCACCGAGCGGCGCTTCTCCTGTGGCCGCGACTGCCGTGGCTGGTGCGGCACGCGATCGTGCTTGCGATGTTCTGGCACGGTCCGCTGGCGGCCGTCGCGATTATCCGTGACGCAGACGGGCGCGTCCTGTTCGTGCGGCAGAGTTACCGGCGCGACGGGCGCTGGGGCTTGCCCGGCGGGTTCTGCGCACACAACGAGCGGCCTTCGCGGGCGGTCGTGCGGGAGGTGCGGGAGGAATTGGGCCTGCGCGTGACGGGAGTGAGGCTGCTCGCGGAGGGCGCCGGGGAGTTCGGGGAGGCGGCGTTCGTGTTCGCCGCCGAAGTGAGCGGCGAGCCGTCGATCGCGACCGCGGAGCTGCTGGCCTGGCGCTACTTTGGCCGGGACGAGCTGCCTCCACTTTCGCCGCCGACCGCCGAACTCGTCCGCGACGCACTGTGCAGACTCGACGAAACAGCTCGGCGCGTGGTTCAAGTTCAATGAGTGAGACAGCGCTCAGCGTGGGGAGGGAGCTCCAAGCCTTCGTTCGGGCAAACCGGTTAGGCCGTTGCTCCACCAGTCCCCCGTCGACCAGTTCGTAGCCGCCCGGATCCGGCAGGGCTTCCAGGTCCTTGAGTGTGGCCCGCCGTTCGAGTGTCGCAGTCGCCATCGCTAACCTCCCGTTAGACGTGGCTCTCAGCTCGCCGGCTGATTTGGGAGCCTGTGGGCACGATCTGCGTACGGAGTTCTCCCGCATCGTTTTAGCGAAGGGCGGACATTCGTCTCCAAGAGCAACGGTGCGTGAAGCCGGTGCACGTCGTTGAGGACGCCACCACCTCCCGCCATACCCCGCCGCTGGCTCCGCGCCCGCGACGTTGCGCGCGGGTGTAAGCTCGCGTGGCGACGGACGAAGGAGCAATGCGATGGGCGAGAAAGAGACGATGCCCGCCGGCGATCCGGCAGCCAGGAGCGGCACGCTCAACGTATCGGCGACCCCCGGCGGAAGCGCCACCGGCAAGCTGGCCGACGATGGGAACGAGGCGGCAAGGTCCGGCACGCTCACCGTGTCGGGATCTCCCGGGGGCAGCGCCACTGGCAACCTTGGCGCGAAGAGCGGACCGCTCACGTCGCGCCCGACCGGCGATGTCACCATCCCGCTGAGGAGCGAGTAAGCCGCTGCTACAACCGAGTATACTGTCCCCATGACGCTGACCATCGACGCAGATCTCGACAACTCAGTGTGGCGCCGCGCCCTGGCGGGCCTGGACGCCGGCGACGAGGTGCTTGTGGCCAACGGGGGCAAGACCGTCGCGAAGCTCGTACCCGTCAGCGCGCCAGCGGACGACTCGCCCCTCTACCGGGGCGTCTGGAAGGGCAAGATGTGGATGTCGCCAGACTTCGACGATCCGCTGGATGACTTCGACGACATGGACGAGGACTTGGATTGAACTCGCTGGTCGATACGCAAGCGTTTCTCTGGTGGGTTGACGACGATGCTCGACTTTCCAGATCTGCGTCAGCTGTGCTGGCGGAGCGGATTGGTGGCGAGCCGCTCTTTCTGAGCATTGCTTCGGCGTGGGAAATAGCGATCAAGGTTGGCAGAGGACGGTTGACCCTGCCGGTCCCTCCGGACGAACTGGTGCATCTGGCGGAGCGGAGTGGCTTCATCGTGCTCGGGATCACCTCCTCGCACATTCAGGCCGTCGCGGACCTTCCTCAGTTTCCGGCCCACCGAGACCCCTTCGACCGGATGCTCATAGCCCAGGCCCAGGTCGAAGGTTTGCGCATCATCACGATCGACGCGAAGTTCGCCTTCTACGACGTACCGGTACTCTGGCAACGCTTTCCTTTTGGCCGGGAATTCGTCACGCTAGAAAGCGAAGCCAATGTACCAACCCCTCGACCACCCCTTCCTTGCGCGC
>JANXYE010000633.1 GCA_025350285.1 Chloroflexota bacterium | reverse complement strand
AGCGCCGGATCGTCGGGCTTCATCAGAACTGAAGCCATGACGGCCACGAGACTCATTAACGATCCCACCGAAACGTCGAAGCCGGCCACGAGCAAGACGTTGAGCTGGGCTATGGAAACGAGGGCGATCGGCACGAGATTGATCAGCATGAAGCGAATGTTGGAATCGCCCAGGAAGTTGGAGTTCTTGCCGTTCGTGTAAAGGCCCAGGGTGATAATCAGCAGCGTCAAAAGGATGAGCGGCACGGAATCGGCGGTGAACAGGCGGCCGGCCCTGCGGCGCACGCTGGCGAATGTGCTCTCGCTGGTGCTGGCGGAGGAGGCGGCTTCGTGAGCCTGGGTGGACGTGAGGAACGCGGCGACGATGTTCCGTTCAGTCAGCTCGTCCCCAGTCAATTCCTGGACGATGCGACCGCGGGAGAGAATGATGACGCGGTCGCAGAGGCCTTCGAGTTCAGCCGCGTCGGATGAGTTGACGACAACGGCGCTGCCTTCGGTGGCGCGCTCGCGGAGGGCGCGGTAGATGTCGAGACGGGCGGCGGCGTCGACACCCTGGGTCGGTTCATCGACGAGGAGCGCCTTCGAAGGGAGGAGGAAGGCGCGGGCGATGATCGCCTTCTGCTGGTTACCGCCTGAGAGAAACTGGATCTGCTGATTGAGCGACGGCGTGGCGACGGCCAGGCGATCGACGAGGCCCTGGGCAGCGTCGCGTTCGCGACCGCCGGCGATGAAACCGAACTTTCCAAAGCGGTTCAGCACCTGGATGGTCATGTTTTCGCGAACGCCCATCTCGGGGAAGATGGATTCTTCGCGGCGGTTTCCACTGAGCATCATGATGCCGTGGCGGATCGCTCGTTGGACGCTGCCAGGACGAACGTCGGAGCCACCGCAGCGGACGTGCCCGCTGGACGGGTCGAGCCCGGCGATGGCGCGTACGAGTTCGCGCTGGCCGTTGCCTTCCGCACCGGCGATGCCAAGCACTTCGCCACGCTGTACGCCGAAGCTGACCGGACCGAACTTGCTGCCGGCGAGGTTCTCGATCGAGAGCGCGACCACTGGCTTCGACGGTAGGACGGACTTGGGCGGGAACTCCAGTTCAACGGGAACGCCGACCATCAGCGAAACAAGCTGATGCTGGTCGATGCCTTTGTTTTCGTAAGTGCCCTGGTGCTCGCCATCGCGCAGGACGGAGATGCGATCGGCGATCGCGAGCACCTCGGGCAGGCGGTGGCTGACATAGACGACCGCCGTGCCGGCGGCGGCCACCTGGCGCACGATAACCATGAGCTGTTCGACTTCCGTCGGCGCGAGGGCGGTGGTCGGCTCATCGAGCAGGAGCACCTTCGGTTCACGCACAAGCGCCTTGATGAGCTCCAGGAACTGCTGATTCGCGGGCGAAAGGTGGGCGACGGTATCAGTAGCCCGGATGTTGATGCCGTAGCGATTGATGACCTTTTGGGCCCAGGCGTCGCGGCGGATGTAGGGCGGCCGTTGCGCGCGAGGGGCGGCCAGGTAGAGGTTCTGGGCGGCTGTATACTGCTGAACCTGTGAGTTGTCCTGATAGACGAGCGAAATGCCGAGGTCGTGGGCGAGCGATGGGCTTGGATCGGTAAGCGGCCGCCCGGCGATCTCGACCGAGCCGGAGTCGGCGGCGCGTGAACCGACGGCAATGCCAAGGAGCGTGGACTTACCCGAACCGTTTTCGCCAACGAGCGCATGGACCTCGCCCGGCGCGACTTCGAAGCTGATGTCGTTGAGGGCCTGGACGCTTCCGTAGCGCTTGGAGACTCCCCGGATGACGAGCCCGAGCCTGCTCTGAGCGTCCGTCGCGGGTACTGATTCGGGTAGAGCCATAGGTTGTTCGGCCTCGGATGGATCAGACGGCGGCGCGAGCACGGAGCAGCGCCGGAGCGTTCGGTGCGTATGGCGGTAGGCGCCGGGAGCGGACATGCCGCGTGCGGAGCGGAGGGCCCTCCGCACGCGGCATGCGGCAGTGTTAGGCGAACATCTGCTTGACGAGGTCGTCCGGGATGAGGCGGCCGAGCGGGATGTCCGCGGGGAGGCTGGCGTCGTAGCCATCGCCAGTTTTGTAGATGCGGAAGACGTTCGGGATGGTCGGCTTGGGGTCGATCGTTCCGCCCGCCTTCTTATCCAGGAGGGACGTGATGCAGACGCGGATCTGCCAGGTGCCACCGGTGCCGTGGGCGATCTTCAGCTTGGGGCTTGCGGCCGTGCGCTTCTCGAATTCGCCGAAGAGGCCCTGCTCTTCGCCGGCACAGGTGATGAGGCATTCGATGGGGCGTTTGGCCTGGTCGTAGGCGTTGAAGATGCCGATCGAAACGCCCGCGAAGTCGGAGTGCCAGACGTCGATCTTGGATTCCTTGGCGAGGAAGCTGGTGGTGGCCAGGACGGTGCCCTCGACCGTCCAGTTCGTGTCGGTCTGGCCGATCTTCTTCATGTCCGGCTTGCCCTTGTAAAACTCGTCCAGGGCCGGGATCCAGACGGCGCCGAAGGCGTTCCCGGGAATGCCGTTGAAGACGACGTAGTTACCCTTGCCGCCGGTGTAGTCCACGGCCGCCTGGGCGAACGCCTTGCCGACTTCGACGATCGAGTAGGAGACGTAGTTCACGTAGTCCGTGCCCGGCGTGCCGGTGGGGTCGCCAATGTAGGCGGAGACTGGGATACCACCCTTCGTCGCCTCTTTGATGATGGGCAGGAGGGTGGAGCCGCCAGCGATCGCGATCATGTCCACCTTCTGCGAGATGAGGGTCTGCATGTCCGAGATCTGCTTCTGGTTGTCGTAGTTGGAGTTGGTGTAGACGACCTTGCCGATCGACGGGTAGGTGAGCGCCTGGAGAATGCCCTCCATGAAGGTCGCCTTGGCGAAGGCGTTGTTGGCGCCTTCGCAGATCCCGAGCACGAGCTTCCCGCCACTCCCCGTGTCCCCGCCGCTCCCCTTAAAGATCTTGATCGCGGTAGCCTTCTGAGCATCCGTCAGCGGCGCGCTCGCGCGGTTCATGGACCGGGCAACGAGCGGCTGGACCGCCGCCGTGCCCATCAACTTGATGAACTGGGCATCGGCGATCTTGGTCGTGATCTCGGGGGCGTTGGTGGCGTTCGCAACGACCGAGCCGGCGGCCGTACTGGATCCCCCGGGCGCCGCGGTGGCGGGCTTGGCGTCATCATCGCCGCAGCCGACGAGCGCGAGGCTGGCGGCGCCAACACCGGTGACGGCGGCGCCGGTCAGCAGCCGGCGGCGAGAGAGCTTGTTCCTCAACCAGTAATTGTCCTGTCCCAAGTTAATCCCCTCAGTGTGATCGCAACTTCTGGTGGGCCCGCAACCTCCCGGGTTCGATGACGATGGTGATGAGCCGCCGCGAAAGCGGGCACATCGCGGCGATGCCTACGTGAGCACTCGGCCCATCTCCTTCCTCACGCCGGTTCTGCTCCGGTCGCGGGTGCGCGGCCGAGGCGGCGCTGAAGGCGTCGATTGAGCCCCGTGACGTAGGCGACGGCGGGAACTCCCTGCTGAACCGTGAAGATGCCGGCGGCCAGGATGATGAATGCGCCCTCGATCATGTTCTGGACGGATGTCGGCTGGCCCATGGCAGCGAGAACCGCCCCGAGAACCTGCAAGAAGAAGGCGGCCGCGACAATGGAAAGCATGCTGCCCACTCCCCCCGCGAGCGACGTCCCGGCCAGGATGACGCCCACGATCGGGCGGAAGAGGTAGTTGTTACCAACATCGAGCGTCGGCTGCCCGTTGTATCCGCCAGCGAGGATGGCGGCGGAGCAGTAGAGGAGCGCCGCCATCAGGTAGGCGGCAGTCTGATAGGCGGTAACGGGAATGCCGGCAACCTGGGCGGCGCGCGGATTCGCGCCAGAAGCGGTGAAACGGCGGCCGGCGGCGGTAAATGTCAACAGGAAGGCCGCGAGAATCGCCAGCCCGAATGCGATGAAGGCCGGGTAGATCATGCCCCATTGGGTGGTGGTGCCGAAACTCTGAAGTGATTCCGGCACGATTGACTCGACCTTATGGGTGACCTCGTACCAGCTCGCGGCCCCCAGCACAAAGGAACTCATGGCGAGAGTGACGATGAGCGCGTTGAGCTTGAACACCGCCACGAGCAGGCCGTTCACCAGGCCAACGAGCGCGGCGAAAAGCAGAGCTATGACAATCGCCTTCGCCAGGTCCGCATCGCTGCCCAGTGCGCCACCGCCAACGTTCCGGACGATGAGCACGGAGAGCCCCATGACCGCCGGCGCGGAGAGGTCGAGCCCACCGACCCGAAAGACGAGCGCCTGGCCAATCGCAACGATGACCACGAACGAGGCGAACGCGACAATCACGGGCCGCGAAATGCCGTTCACCGCCGAGGGCTGGAAGATGATGCTAAACACGATCAGCGCCCCGAGCGCGAACCAGATAGCGGCGAAGCGGCGCGCGGGCAGCAAGCGGCGCGCGGCCTCGATGTAGCCGGAAGCGGGGCGCCGTGCGGTGGGGTTTATGCGAGTCACGCTACTTGCCCGAGTCCTTCACATGCTTCCGTTTTGCCACGGCTGGGCGCTCGCGCCCTGAGAGAGAAAATGCGATTCGTTGCCAACCACGAAAAGTCGGCCAACCATCCGTTTGGTTGGTCGGAGTCTACCCAAGTAAGGGGGACTGTCAAGTTCGCGGCCGCGACTTTTCGGACGGCTACTAGCGCCACTCAACGGACGCGCGGCCGGGTTGACAGGTGGTAAGTCGCGGGCTAGCCTACCGACCGTTTGATAAGGCCCATGTAGGTGCTAGGCGACGGCCCAGATCGACGCTTCCACACCGTGCACAGGAGAACAGCATGCCTGACTTCCCCTCGATCGGCGGACTGTTCCGCGACTCAGTGAAGAACTGGGGACGCTGGGGCGCCGACGACGAAATCGGCTCGATCAACTTCCTGACGCCCGCCGAGGCGGTTCGCGGCGCACGCGCGGTGCGGAGCGGAAAGACGTTCAGTTTGAGCCTGGAGATCCTGAGCCCGCGCGGCGAGCCGAGTTCGGCGATCCGGCCAAAGCCGCAAAAGTTCATGACGAGCGACAAGGGCTTCTTCCTCAACGGGCTCATCGCACCGATGCCCGGCGATCAGGAGTATTCCGACGACAAGATCTTCATGTACCTCCAGGGATCCACGCAGATGGATGCGCTCGGCCATGTCTGGTACGACGACACGCTTTACAACGGCTATCCGGCGTCCACCACTATTGGGACGTTGCGCAAGAACAGCATCCGGCCGATCGCCGAACACGGCGTGGCGGGAAGGGGCATCCTCCTGGATGTCGCGCGTTACCGGAACGTGAAGCACCTCGATCATGACCAGATCACGCTCGCGGAGCTACAGGCGGTGGCGAAGCACGAGGGGATTACGATCGAAAAGCACGACATCATGCTCATCCGTACGGGCCGGATGGCGATGCTCTACGAGGAAGGCATGGACGCCTTCTTCGGCCCGGCCGGCGAGGCGGGTATCACGGACGAGCCGGCCATGATCCAGTTCTTCCACGAAATGGAACTGCCGACGTTCGGAAGCGACACGCTCGCTTCGGAACAAACCGTGTCGTCGGTCACCGGCGCGTATCTGCCGCTGCACGCGGCCGTGCTCACCAACCTCGGCGTCCCGTTCATGGAGATGCTCTGGCTTGATGACCTCGCGGCGGACTGCGCGGCCGACGGCCAGTACGACTTCCAGTTCGTGACATCGCCACTGAAGGTCAACGGCGGAGCCGGATCCCCGATCAATCCGCTCGCGATCAAGTAACCGCGAGCCCGCCGCCCAGCCAAACTCAACCCAGATTCTAGGGAGTACGAGTCTTGAAGATTGATGTGTTTTGCGAAGTCGAGAAGGCCAGGCCGTGGGGCCCGGGCCACGAATACCAGTTAATGAAAGAGACCCTCGCGCAGGCGGAGCTCGCGGACGCGGTGGGCTTCGATTGCTGGTGGCAGGTGGAGCACCACACAGCCGAGGAAATGAGCTATAGCTCCGCGCCGGACATCATGCTTTCGGCCATCGCGCAGCGGACGAAGCGCATTCGTGTGGGTCACAGCGCGGTGCTCGCGCCACACAACTTCGCACACCCGATTCGCATAGCTGAACGTGCAGCCACACTGGATCTGCTGAGCGACGGGCGCCTTGAAATGGGCTTCGCGCGATCCACGACTCCGGAGTGGCGGGTTTTTCAGATCCCGCCGGAGGACACCAAGGCGCAACTCCAGGAAACGTTGAGGATGGTCCCGAAAATGTGGACCACGGACCGGTTCACCTACAAAAGCGACCGCTTCGAGATCAACGACCGCCCGATCATCCCCAAACCGCTACAGAAGCCGCATCCGCCGATGTGGATGGCCGCCGGCAGCCCGGACTCGTTCGTCGTCGCTGGCCAGAACGGCATCGGCGTCCTTGGTGTGACGATCTTCACCCCGATCGACGCGATGGCTGGCCTGATACGGACGTACCGCGAGGCCATCAAAGACGCGCGGCCAGCAGGCTCGTTCATCAACAATCAGGCGGGCGTCTTCACCTTCGTACATTGCGCCGAGACGACGAAAAAGGCGATCGAAAACGGGGCCGCCGAGGCTGCTGCGTGGTACTGCAACACGATCGTCAAGTTCTTCGAACTGCAGGAGATGATGAAGTCCGTCGCGGAGACTGGCGTGCCGAGCGCACCGGGCCAGGCGAAAGAAACGGCCGGCGCAGGCCTCGTCGCGCCCATCGCCGCCGCAGCCAGTAACGCTCCAGCCGATCCCAACCAGGCGGCCGCCCTGGAACTCGTGGCAAAACTCGCTCGGAACGAGCAGGTTTCAGGCGAAGAGGTCTATGAAGTCCTCAATACGCAGGACTCCGTGATCATCGGTGATCCGGAGACCTGCCGGAAGAAAATGGAACGCTACCGCGACATCGACTGCGACCGCCTGCTCTGCTTTCAGCAGGTCGGCGCGCTCAGTCACGACGCGATCATGGAAAGTACGCGCCTGGTCGGACGGCACCTTATCCCCCAGTTCTCGCCCAAATAGCCGGGGCTTGCGGCCGGGAGCAGGACTAACGAGAGGAGGTTCCTCCGCATGGACGTACCCGAACCTCGCTGGGTCGCGGTGACAGGTCCCGTCACCCGATCACGCCGGATTGCCTCAGGCGCAGGATCTCCGCGCCGGCCAGGCCAAGAAGCTCTCCGAACACGTAGTCGTTGTGGATGCCGTACGCGGGACCACCGCGGAGGACGCCGCCCGGCGTAGCGGACATCTTGTACGGGACGCCGTCCGTGAGGGCCTTTTCGCCGAGAAGGTGGTCGTACCAGGCGAAGAAGCCGCGTTCGGCGAGGTGCGGGTCGTCATCGACGAGGTCCCGGGCGTTCTGAACGCGCGCCGCCTCCACGCCCACGGCCTGCAACGTCTCCATGACGGACCGCGGGGATCGGGTGCTGGTCCAGGCCTCAACGGTCAACTCGATCGCGCTGACCGCAACGCCGGCTCCGACCTCCGGAAGGCCGGGCACCACCGAGCGGAGCGACTCCCACTCGCTCTCGGTGCGCACCACGATCACCGCCCAGGCGTCCTCGCCGGCGCAGCGAAACGCGTTGTGAACGATGGTCCGCGCTTCGGCGTTCCCAGCTCGCGTATGGACCGTCCCGTTTACGAGCGCCTCGAACTGGGGTTCGGCCATGAGGGACGCCGTGGCCTGGAACTGCGCCAGATCGATGTGTTGGCCCTCGCCGCTCTTTTCCCGCGCGACAAGCGCCGCGGCGATAGCGAAGGCGCCAATTGTCGGGCTGGCGAAGTCGGCGTACGTGTACCCGGGCAGGACTGGTCCCCCTTCGGGATCCCCCGT
>JANXYE010000546.1 GCA_025350285.1 Chloroflexota bacterium | reverse complement strand
ACGACGACCGCGATCAGCACACCCATCGCGACGTACGTCCCGCCGGTACCGATGCCCGGTATCGCCACGAGCGCGACCGCCAGCCACGGACCGACGATGCGCGTCGCCGTCATCGCGACCTGCTGGAGGGCGATGCCGTTGGTGAGCCGGGGCCCGTGCAGGAGTTCCCCAATCCACGCCTGTCGCGCCGGGGCGATGAACGAAAAGACGAGCCCCATGATGAACGTGGAGCCAAAGAGGAGCGGCACCGTGATGTGGCCGGTGAAGATCGTCACACCGAGGAGCGTGAAGTTGAGACAGATGATGGTCTGCCCGATGAGCAGCAGGATGCGCTTGCTCACACGGTCGGCGATGACGCCGCCGAAGGGGGCCGTGATGATCGTGGCGAGGCCCATACCGAGCGCGACGATGCCAACATCGCTGTTCTTGCCGGTGATCTGGAAGGCCACCACGCCCTGGGCGACATTCGACATGGAGAACGCGAGAAACGCGATCGTCGTGCCGATCCAGAGCTGGCGGTAGTGCTTGTCGCTGAGGGCGGAGAAGGTGGTGCGCGCCCAGGTGCTGATCATTCGATTGATACTAACAGTCGTAGGGATGACGCGGGGGAATCCGCCGGAATCCGCTCCCGAGCGAGCGCGACAGCAAGCGGCCTTCTACCACCGGCGACCCCTAAACGAAGCCGCGCAGGCGGATAGCCTGGGCGACGCGTTCGACGCCCATATCGAACGCGGCCTGGCGCGGGCGCGTGCCGTCCAGCGCCGCCCGCGCCATCAGCCCGTTGAAGGCGGCGACCATCCGCGCCTCCAGCTCGTCGTTCACGCGCTCCAGGGGCCAGCGGAACTGTTGGACGTTCTGCGTCCATTCGAAGTACGAGACCGTGACGCCGCCCGCGTTCACCAGCACATCCGGCAGGGCGACGACCTTTCGCGCGGCGAGGACCTCATCGCCGGAAGGGGTGACCGGGTGGTTCGCGCCTTCGACCAAGACGCGCGCGCGCACGGCCCCCGCGTTCTCCCCCGTGATCACTTCACCGAGCGCCGCCGGGACGAGGTAGTCGCAGTCGTACGCGAGAACCGCCTCGTTAGTGATCGGCTCGGCTCCCTCGAACCCGGCAACCGATCCGGCCAGCGCGACCCATTTGTCGAGTGCCGCGATGTCGATTCCCGCGGGGTTCGCGATGGCGCCCTTAACGTCGCCAATGGCGACGATCTTGAAGCCCATCTGCCCCGCCAGTCTGCACGTCCAGGAGCCGACGTTGCCGTATCCCTGCACCGCCACGCGGATATCGGCGGGAGGCACCCCCTCTCGCTGGGCGTATTCGCGCATGCAGATCGCGACGCCCCGGCCGGTCGCCTGCTCGCGGCCGTAGCTGCCACCGAGTTCGACGGGCTTGCCGGTGACGATGCCCGGGGTGTGTCCGTGCAGCTGGCCATACGCGTCCATCATCCAGGCCATGGTCTGGGCGTTCGTCCCCATGTCCGGCGCGGCAATATCGCGCGCTATGCCGAGGACCATGTGGATGTGCTGAGTATAGGTGCGGGTCAGGCGATTCAGCTCGGTCATGCTCATGCGAGTTGGGTCACACATGATGCCGCCCTTGGCGCCGCCGAACGGGAGGTCCATCAGCGCGCACTTGTAGGTCATGAGCATCGCCAGCGCGCGGACCTCATCAATGTCGGCCTTCGGGTGGTAGCGCAGCCCGCCTTTGTACGGCCCGCGCGCACCGTTATGTTGTACGCGGTAGCCCTCGAAGATCTGTAGCTTGCCGTGGTCCATCCGCACGGGGAGCTGTGCCCGTATCTCGCGCCAGGGTGTTTTGAGAAGCTCGAGGATGTCGGCTTCGAGGTGTATCCGCTGAGCGGCGTCGTACACCGAACTGAGGACGGACTCGCTGGGCGAAAGGATAGCGGCGACTTCGGCGGGCATGGGCGGCCTCCCCGGTGATTCTCGCGCACTCGCGCTCGGGCGTCAGCCACGCTCCCTGCGCTCGTCTTTCGTGGACGCGTCGGCACGGCCACACTGTCCCGCATGGGACACGTGTTTGTCACCAGAACGATTCCGGGGCGAGGCGTCGAGATCCTCCAGGCGGCCGGACACACGGTCGATGTCTGGCCCGGCGACCTGCCACCGCCGCGAGCCGCCCTCGAACGCGCGCTTTCGGCGGCGGACGGGGCGCTGACGATGGTGACGGATCGGCTGGACCGGGACCTCCTGGCTGGGGCGCCGCGGCTCCGCGTCGTTTCTAACATGGCCGTGGGCTACGACAACGTGGACCCGGCGGTGGCCGCCAAGCTGGGAATCTGGCTCACGAACACCCCCGGCGTGCTGGCCGAAACAACCGCTGACATGGCCTTCGCCCTGCTCCTGGCGGCGGCGCGAAAGGTCAACGAGAGCGAACGGGACACGCGGGCTGGGGGTTGGAAGACGTGGTCCCCTACGGGCTATCTCGGCCAGGACGTCTTCGGCGCGACGCTCGGCATCATTGGCATGGGCGAAATCGGCACGGCGGTCGCCCGCCGGGCACGCGGCTTTTCGATGCGCATCCTCTACCACAACCGCAAGCGCCGGCCGGAGATCGAGGAGGAACTCGGCGTCGAGTACGCGGGCATGGACGAACTGTTGGCGGCGGCGGACTTCGTCAGTGTGCACGTGCCTTTGACCCCCGAGACTCGCCAGCTCATCGGACATGTCGAGTTCGGCCAGATGCGCCCGCAGGCCATCTTCGTGAACACGGCACGCGGGACGGTCATCGACCAGGACGCGCTGGTGGAAGCCTTGCGTTCGAAGACCATCGGCGGCGCGGCGCTCGATGTGACGGACCCGGAGCCACTCCCGATCGAGCACCCGCTCTACAGCCTGCCGAACGTGCTGATCACGCCGCACATCGCCAGCGCCAGCCATGCGACGCGGGCGCGGATGGCGGAGATGGCGGCCCGCAACATCGTCGCCGTGCTGGCTGGAGAAGTTCCCCCGAACGCCGTGAACAAGCCGTTCAAAGCTCGCGGCCAGGCGGCTTCGGCCGAGGGTTGACTTGACACACCAGCGGGCCGCGAATGAAATCAAACTCTGCCCGCGTGGGCACGCCCCATCGGGAGGGCCCCATTTGACCAGGTCATCCAAACCAGCCGGCAACCTCTGGCTTGCCGAAGAACTATGGAAGCTCAACGCCATCGAGTTCGGCGACTTCACGATCGGCCGGACGGCTGTGCATTCGCCGATTTACATCAACCTGCGGCGACTCATCAGCAACCCGCGCGCGCTCGCCCGCTGCGCGAAAATCATCAAAGAGGAACTCGAAACGCTGATGTCGATGCGCAACCCGCACGTGCAGCCGTTCACCCTGGTGGCGGGAGTGCCGTTCGGCGGGCTGCACGTGGCGACGGCGTTCTCGCTCGCCGTCAAGACTCCGATGATCTACGTCCATCCGCCGGTCATGGTGAAAAACGTGGCGATCGAAGGGATCTTCGTCCGCGGCCAGACGTGTCTGATCATCGACGACCTGATTACGGGCGGCGGCAGCATCCTCCAAACGGCGGCGACGCTTTCGGAAGCCGGGCTGGTCGTACGAGACGCGGTCACCCTCATCGACCGGCAGGAAGGCGGCAAGGCGTCTCTGAAGGCGGCCGGGATCAACCTCATCAGCATCCTCACGCTCGAACAGATCGCGACCTACCTCATGGCCGCCGGGCACATTGAGGAGCGGGCGTACACCCAGACGCTGGAGTACCTGGCAAAGAACTGAGGGCGGGCGGGCTGGTCAGCAAACCATTTCCATCCGCAGGCCCCGGCTATCGACTGCCCCTCCGAGGATAGTCGCCTCGCCGCGGACGACACGAAGGGCCGACCAGGCAGCCACGACTGCGTCGAGGATGTCGTCGGGTTCGGTTCCCCTGCAAATGCGCCCAGCTTGCACCCGGTCGGGAATCACGATGTGGGGAAGCGCCTTCTGAAGGGCCGCGCGTCGTGCGTCGAATCCAGACGGATCGCGCTTTGGAAAGGCCATGGGCGCGCCGGCCAACGCGGCGAAACAGACCTCGGGATGCACTTCACGCACGCGATCTTGCAGCACGGGCGTCATCAGTTCATCGACTTCGCGGATCTTGGGGACGATCCCGAATGCTTGCGCGGAGAGTCCCCGGCCGGACACGTTCCGCGAGGCGGCGTTGGCTGAGGGGTAGTCGGGGCAGGAAAGCACCTGGCGGCAGGGAGACGAGAAGACGCTGGAGCGCCGCGCACCAAGCGCTGCCCTCGCGAGGATATCGCACTCACGCCGAGGGCCGTCGGTCAGACCGATCGGGATATCGACCGTGATACAACGCGCACCGCCGAATTCTTGCAGCACTGATTCGAAGGTTGGGAACACCCTCAAATCCAGCGTGCTCCGCGCCAGGTCAATCGCCGCGGCGACCCAGCCAGCCCGGCATCCATCTACCCCGACAACAAATGCAGACCCCGAGTCTGCGGAGGTTATCGAGCGGGGAGCCGCATTCACGACAAGCGCACGCGTCAGGTCTGCTTCCCCGGCGTGTCCGGCAGCGTGAACGGCCGCGCGCAGGAGCACCGCGCGGCCGGCGACGCGGCCCATGTGCGGATGGTCCCGCTCTTCCAGGAGCGCCTCCGGGCCGGCCGCCTCAAGGGCCACGCGCATTCGCTCCCGGAGCAGCCTCCAGTTCGCTTCAAGCGCGCCGCTGGACTCGCCGCGGGCCGCGAACTCGGCGTCGCGATTCCACGTGTAGGCCTCACCGCAATACGTCGAGAGGACATTCCGCTCGGCATTCGCCAGCGCGTGGGTCGCGATGGCGTAGAGGCTATTGGACGTCGGCCCGGCCAGCCGCGAGTTCACTTCATCGAAACTTAGCCCGCCCACACAGCCGACGATGCGGTCGAGCGACTTGACGATACTGTCGTAGAATGCGGCTGTTTCACGATCCATGAGCAGAGCGTAGGCCGGGCGACGGCCCGCGGCCAACTCGCCTTTCGCTTTGGCCATAACCGGCGCCCCGCGTATCCTTCGTGAGTTACGTTATTTCAGCAGGGAAGACCACCATGGCCTACGAACTTGATGTACTGCTCCCCACGAAGCCGCGGGAGAACCTCCCGGAGTTCGGCACTGGCGATACCGTCCGCGTCCACGCCAAGGTGGTCGAAGGCGACAAAGAGCGCATCCAGGTCTTCGAGGGCGTGGTCATCCGCAAGCGGATGAAGGGCCTCGTTTCGAACTTCACCGTGCGCAAGATAGCGAGCGGCGTCGGCGTCGAGCGCACCTTCCCCGTCAACAGCCCGCGCGTCGATAAAATCGAAGTGATGCGCCACGGCAAGGTCCGCCGCAAGAACCTCTACTACCTGCGCGGGCTCACCGGCAAGGCGGCCCGCATCAAGGAAAAGCGGATCGCCTGATCCGGCGCGCAGTGGACGACCGCAGCCCGGCTGTTTCCTGATTCACTTCGTCGGTTTGAGAGTGGGCAACGTGCCCAAGGCAGGCTTTGGCGTGGCCGGCGGAATAGCCGCGAGCCGCTCGATAATCTGTCCGCCGAGTTTCTTGAGGCCGTCTGATAGGTCCGTGGAGCCGGGTTTCTTCGCTCGCAGGGCCACGCCAACCGCGCCCGAGCGGAACACGACGAATGTCACCGCCGCCCCTGATTCGTCAGTCGCTAGCACACGATAGGCCTCGTCGCCGAGGCCACTGACCGTCTCGACGGACGTCACTTCGGCGGCCTTCTGGGCTTCCGCACGGTCGTCGCCGAACTGCTGATGTGCCGCCGCCGCGTTGGCGCCGTCGGCGATCGTCAACTCGAGGTGGCGAGCGTCGTCCGTGTCTCCGTACATACAGGTCGAGGCAGAGAGCCCGTAGCCGTAAGAGAGGACCTTCTCGTCCAGAAAGCTCGTCGCATCAGGCATGAGGAGGATCTGACAGGCATCAATGCGGACGTCCAGGCTGGGCGGAAGGGGCGGTTTCTTTGTGCCCTCCTCCAGGTCGCTCCCGCAAGCAGCGGCGAACACCATCACGAGGAACGCCAGCCCGAGCAGCACCCGCATCAACGGAGTATAAGCCCCGCTGGCGGTTCTCGCCGTCTTGCACGAAGTTGGGCTCGCGTCCCACGCTGGAGCCATGCCGGAAAACACCTATCGGACGGACGGGACAATCGACAGTTTTGAGAATCGCCAGTCGCGCGAGTACGAGATCGAGTTCACGGCGCCGGAGTTCACCAGCGTCTGTCCGATGACGGGCCAGCCGGATTTCGGCACGATCGTCGTCCGCTACGTGCCGGGCACCCGCTGCATCGAACTGCGCAGCTTTAAGTACTACCTCTTCGGCTACCGCAATCGCGGCATCTTTTATGAAGATGTCGTGAACGCTGTGCTCGACGACATTGTCGCCGCGGTCGCACCTAAACGGGCCACGGTCATCGCGGAAATGAACAGCCGCGGGGGCATCACGGCACGGATGACGGCGACCCACGAAGGCTAAGGCCGCTCGGAGAGGTCGCGCTGCCGCTTGTTAACGTTTCAAGCGCGTGACGCAACCCCTGGGCGTGCCTAGACTCGAACCCGGGGCCGCGCTCCAGCGCAGTCAACCCCAACCGGTTCTCCCCAATGAAATGCAAGCTTGATCCAGGCGGATTTCCCGAACGAAAGCTCAGTGAAGCGCCCAGCCTCGCTCCGGGGCAGATGCGCGAACTTCAGCGCATCGCCCAGGAAGATTATGGCATCGACATCCTCGTGATGACAGAGAACGCCGGCCGCTCAGCCGCGACGCTCGCCCTCGCGATGCTTGGCGGACGTGGCCGCGGACAGAAGGTCGTCGTGCTCGCTGGCGGCGGCAACAAGGGGGCGGCTGGCCTCTGCGCCGCCCGCCACCTGACCAACTGGGGTGCGAACGTCGAGCCGGTCTTCGGCGAGGTGGAAGGGGAGATGTCGGGGATCGCGCGCAAGCAGGTGCAAATTCTGCGGACCGCAGGCATCCTCAGGCCCGGGGACGAAGAGACGAGCGAGATCACGCTCGAAGACCACCTCGAAGCGGCCGACCTCGTGATCGACGCCCTCGTCGGGTACGGGGCAATGGGCCCGCCAACCGGCATGGGCGCCGCGATCACCCAGCTGGCCAGGGCCGCGAAGCGCCCGATCCTCGCGCTGGACATGCCGACCGGCGTGAGCGCCGCCACCGGCGAAGCGTTCGACCCGGCGATCTGGGCCTCCACCACACTCGCACTGGACCTGCCGAAGGCGGGAATGAAGGAACCAGCCAGCCGCGCGTACATCGGAGAGTTGTACCTCGCGGACCTCGGCGTGCCCCGCGCCGTCCACGAACGGATGGGGATTAAGCTCAACGGGCTGTTCGCCGACGGGCCGATCATCCGGCTCAGGCGGTAGCTAACGCGGCAGGCGTGGCCGGGGCGTAGAATTGGGCCAACCCAAAACGCCGAGGCCCCCCGATGCGCACCCGCTACGTGAAATCCCCCGACGACATTCGCCGGCTCCAACAGATCTACGCGACACCGTCGTTCCTCCAGGCGACATCGTTGAGCGTGAGCTTCCTCACCGACCCGGAGGTCGTGCGCGAACTGCTCCCGCCGCCCCTCATGCCGGCCGCGGAGCCACGCGTCTCCGTGTCCGTCTACACGATCGGGGCATCGAACTGTGTCGGGCCGTTCGACGGCGCGAGCGTGAACATCGCTTGCCAGTACGAAGGCCAGGACGGGCTCTACTGCCTGACAATGCCGATGAGCACCGATACCGCCATCGTCTTCGGGCGCGAGCTCTATGCCGAGCCAAA
>JANXYE010000526.1 GCA_025350285.1 Chloroflexota bacterium | reverse complement strand
GGCCGGCCGGAGCACACGGCCTCCATGTTCGCCGGCAAGACGACCCGCCTCGCGGTCGTGTTCGACCAGGGCCGGCCCATCCGCCGCCGGGCCATCTATCCACCCTATCAAACAGGCCGCGAATCCGACCCCAGCTTCATGGAGAACGAAGAACACGTCGTCGAGGCTATCCGCCAATTCAGCGAGATGGCCACGCTGCTCCCGGCGACCATCGCTCGCGGCCTCAACACCGAGGCCGACGACCTGATCTCGTTCCTCGCGCTCGCCGGCCCCGGGCCGGTGCGCATCGCCTCAACGGACCGCGACTTCCTCCAGCTCGTCGATGAGCGCGTGACGATCTACTCGACAGTCAAGCGCGTCGTCATCGATGTCGAGTCTTTCGATGCCCAGGCCGCGCCCAGGACGGCCAGCGGCGAGCCGGTGATCTTCCCCCGCGAACGCTACCTCGATTACCGCGCCGCCAGCGGCGACAGCAGCGATGACCTGCCGGGGATCCCAGGGCTCGGTACCATCGGCGCCGCACGCCTGCTCGCCGCCGCGCCACTCGACGCCTACCTC
Organism: Chloroflexota bacterium; assembly: GCA_025350285.1. Lineage (GTDB taxonomy): Bacteria > Chloroflexota > Dehalococcoidia > Tepidiformales > Tepidiformaceae > JANXYE01. The sequence continues at coordinate 3,244 of JANXYE010000526.1, read as the reverse complement.
GCCGACCCGGCGCTGGCGGCGCACGCGCTCGGCCGCCAGAACGCCAAACTCGCCGCCTCCCTCACGAGTGGCGCCGCCGCCGCCATCGTCGCCCGCAACCGCGCCCTCATGGACCTCCGCGCCGCCGCCGCCCGCTATGAGAGCATCGACGACATGCTCACCGTGGGGCACTGGGATGAGGCCGTCTTCCGGGCGTGGGTGGCGCACCAGCGCATCGCCGGTCTCGAAGTGGAGTCCGCCGTGCGGGCGCTCACTCCGCTTGCCGGCTAGTGCCGGGCGCCGGAGAGCCGCGTATGGGCACTCCCACGGCACTCCGCGCGCCAATCAGGTAGCCTCTCTTGCACGTACTTCCGTCGAAGGATTCTTGATGACCGCTCTGGCCGCCGCGCGCGATGTCCTGACCCAGTCCGAAGCCGAGGCCCGCGCCGCCCGGATGTCGAACTGCACGTACACGCTCGCCCTGTCTCTCACCAGGGGAAGCCCAGCCTACGATGGCGATGTCACGGTCACGTTCGACGACAGCGGGTCCGGTGACACCTTCTTTGACTTCCGGGGCAAGACGATCCACGCGTTCACGATCAACGGCGCCGCCGTCGAACCCGACTGGACCGGCTATCGCCTGACCCTCCCGGGCCATGCACTGAGCACCAGAAACACGATCCACATCCGCTACACGAACGACTACGACCACCAGGGCGACGGGTTCCACCAGTTCTCTGACCCGGAAGATGGCGAGGAGTACCTCTACACCAACTTCGAGCCATACGAATCGCACCGCCTTTTCCCGCAGTTTGACCAGCCGGATATCAAGGCAACCTACAGCCTCATGGTGTCCGCCCCGGACGAGTGGGCGGTTATCACCAACGCCCGCGAACTCTCCGCGACCCCGGACGCCGATGGCCGCACGCTCCACCAGTACGAGACCACGAAGCGCTTCAGCACCTACCTCGTCTGCCTCTGCGCCGGGCCGTTCGACCGCTTTCAGGACCGCCACGGCGACATCGAACTCGGCTTTTACTACCGCAAGTCGCTCACGCAGTACGTGGACCGTGATGAGCTGGTCACGATTACCCGCCAGGGCCTCGATTTCTACGCGGACTTCTTCGGTCTCGCCTACCCGTTTGGCAAGTACGACCAGATCTTTTGTCCCGAAAACAACGCCGGGGCGATGGAGAACGTCGCGGCGGTCACCTTTAACGAGCAGTTCATCTACCGCGACCCGCCAACCGATTCGCAACGCCGCAGGCGCGCCGAGGTCATCCTCCACGAGATGGCCCACATGTGGTTCGGCGACCTTGTCACCATGCGCTGGTGGAACGACCTCTGGCTGAACGAAAGCTTCGCGACCTACATGTCCTATCTCGCGATGACGAGCGCGACGCGCTTCACGAGCGGTTGGCAGGACTTCAACGCCGGGATGAAGAACTGGGCCTACCGCCAGGACCAGTTGGTAACTACCCACCCTATCTCCGGGGTCGTCGAGGACACGGACCAGACCTTCCTGAACTTCGACGGGATCACCTACGGCAAGGGCGCCTCCGTGCTCAAGCAGCTCGTCGCGGCCATCGGCATGGACGGCTTCCGCGAAGGTACGCGCCACTATTTCCGCACGTACCCCTACAGTAACGCCACCCTCGCCCAGTTCCTCGCCTCGCTGGAAGCGGGCAGCGGCGCTGACCTCAAGGAGTGGGCGCGGCTTTGGCTCGAAACGGCCTCGCTGAACACGATTGGGACGAAATGGGAGGCTGACGGCGAGCGCATCAGCGCCCTCTCGCTGACCCAGGCCGCTTCCCCTGAGTACCCCACGATCCGGCCGCACACCCTGGAGATTGGCCTCGTCCGTGAGGAGGCAGGCAGCCTGACCGTCGAGTCCCTCCCCGCGGCTATCCGCGCTGCCCAAGTGGACGTTCCGGCCGCGATCGGCAGGGCCAAACCCAGCCTCGTCTTCCCGAACTTCAACGACCACGGCTACTTCAAGGTCGCGCTGGACGCCGAATCGGTAGCCTTCGCCCGTGAAAACATGGAGCGCATCGACGACCCGCTCCTCCGTAACCTCCTCTGGGCCTCGCTCTGGAGCATGGTCCGCGACCAGCAGCTCAAGTCCACCGACTTCCTCGCCGTCGTCCGCGAACGCGTCGCGAAGGAGCCGCGCATCGAACTCGCCGAGGTCGTCCTCAGCCAGGCCCAGACGGCCCTCGCCCGCTTCGTGCCCGAAGACATGAAGGAGCGCGAGGGCCACCTCCTGTTCGCTACCTGCTACGAAGCCCTGCGCGCCGCGGACGACGGCGACGCCCAGATCACCTGGATGCGCGCGATGATCGCGGCCGCCCCGAATGCCGAGGATATCGGCGTCCTGGCGGCACTGGCCGATGGCGCCGAAGCGGTTGCCGGGCTCACGGTCGATCAGCAGATGCGCTGGAGCATCGCCATCAAGAGCGTCGGCTATGGCCTCCCCGGCGGCTCTGCGCGCCTTGCCGCCGAAACCCTCCGTGACCCGTCGGACCGCGGGCAGCGCGAGCTCCTGCGTGCGGAAACTTCAGCCCCGGACGCCATAACGAAGGCCGCGGCCTGGGAGAAATTCCTCGGCCAAGGCTACGGGTCCCTCTACCTGACAGAGTCCGCAATGAGCGGCTTCAACTGGCCCCGTCAACGCGACCTCCTCGGGCCGTACGTCGAGAAGTTTTTCGCGGCCACGCCGGAGGTCTTTCGCACCCGCGATAAGGAGTTCTACGCCGGCTACTTCAGCGCCCTCTTCCCCGGCTATCGAGTCGAACGCGCGGTGCTGGAGCGAGGCGAGCGCCTGCTCGCTGAAACGGAAGCGGAGCTCCCCATCCTCGCCCGCATGCTCAAGGAAGCGAACGACGAACTCGGGCGGGCAATCAAGTGTTGCGAGTTCGCCGCCAGCTAGCGGAATCTCAGGCGGCGAAGTTGAAGACCGGCGTCTCGATGGTCCGCGCGGGCTCGTGGCCACCCCAAAGCAGCTCCTGGATACGCTCGACTGCGGCCGGGCTGAAGAGCTGCTCGCCGGTTTCGACGCACACCCTCGCCGGCACGTTCTCGACGACGACCAGGCGCCCATCGACGTGCGTTGTGAACGTGACCCGTTCTTCGGAAAACGATTCGGGCAAGGACGCAGTCATCTCAGGACCTTCGTCGCCGGGAATCTATCCACCGGAGGGGATCAGGCCCATAGATTGTAACAATCTTCAAGGGAACTCGGAAAGGGTGACTCACCTGCGCATGG
>JANXYE010000448.1 GCA_025350285.1 Chloroflexota bacterium | reverse complement strand
GAGGCCGATCTCTTCACCCCGGCTGATGGCCACCTCGATCGGCCTCGTGACGGCACGGTCTTCGAGCGATGATTGAATGACTTCGAGGATGATCGCGCAGCCGGCCTTGTTGTCGGCGCCGAGAATGGTCGTCCCATCGCTGCGGATGATGTCCGGCCCGTCCCAGGTGGGCTTGATGCCACGCCCAGGCTCGACGGTGTCCATGTGGGCCGAGAGCAGTATTGGCTCGCCCTGGCCCGGCAGTTTCGCCAGAACATTGCCGGCCGCGTCCTGGGAGCATTCGATCCCGAGGGCAAGGAACCGGCGTTCGAGTTCCGCCGCGATGGCGTCCTCGTCGCCGCTCGGCGAATCGATGGCCACCAGTTCGAGAAACGCCTCGACGGTACGGTCGCGGTTGAGCATGCGAGAGCCTCCGGCCGCCAGAGTACGCCAAGGCCAGGGACTACGCCGAGTCGTTCGATAATGCGTTGTTCATGTCTCCCTGCGATGCTGGAGGCGATGAAACAGAAGGAAACACACGAACGAATCGTCCCGGTTGAAGGCGTGCACAACCTTCGCCACATGGGTGGGTACCAGACGCGAAGCGGGCAGGAGACGAACGCCGATCTCCTCCGCGCCGCGTCGCTCCACCGCATGACCGACGGATCGAGCGCCGAACTCGCACGACTGGGCGTTCGCACGGTGGTCGATTTTCGCTCAGAAGGCGAGCGGAAGACACTCGTGACGCCTGAGCTGGCGCGCCACGGTATCAAACAGGTGGCTGCCGCCGTCTTCCAGTCCGACGCCTCGCCGGTGGCCCTTGAGGGCGAGTTCCCCGGCTTCGCGGTCGTCTACGAAACGTTCCTGGAGACGGGTCGTGGCGCCTATCGCTCGCTCGCCGAGACGATTGCCACGACTGAAGGCCGGCTCGTTTTCCACTGCGCCGCGGGCAAGGACCGGACGGGCGTCGCTGCCGCACTGCTGCTCGACCTGGCCGGAGTGGATGACGCCGACATCCTCACAGACTACTCACTCTCCTGCGCGCTGCTGGCGCCGATGCTGCCGGAGTGGATGGCCGGCATGGCCGCGCGTGGACTCGACCCTTCGCGCGCCGAGCGGATACTCGCCTCGGAACCGGAGGACATGGCTTCACTCCTCGGCCACCTGCGCGAGCGCTGGGGCTCCGCCGGTGGTTACTTCCGGGACATAGGCGTTTCCGATGACACCCTCCGCGCGGTGCGTGGCCGGATGTTGGGCAGCTGCTAGCACTCCTTCTCCCGCGGAAGGGCCCAGCGTGCCGCAACAGCGAACGGTACCGCGACCGCTAAGGAGCAGAAAGTTCCTTCCCCCAACATCGGGCACCAGCCCGATCGCGCTGCAAGGGAGCGGTCACGATGACGCCGCCCGCCGGCGGGGCCGCCAAGACCGTCCACCTCTGCCCGAGGTCGTAGGACATGGCCGGCTCCCTCGCGGCCTCTCATGCAAAGCTCTGAATCGCACCCGAGACCCACCGGCGACTGTCGGAAGCCTGTATACTGGCGCCTTCGCGCAATGCGCGCCGGACGGGATGTGATGAAGCCAGCTGTGGAGACCAACGAGGACGTTGACCGCAGGGTGCGGGTCGGACTGTATGACGGGCTCATCAGGACCGGATCCATGTCATCCGCCGCCGAGCTGGCTGCGGAGCTGCACGCGGATGTGCCGGTGGTGATGGAGTCTTTCGCGCGGCTGGGCGCCTCGCGCGCTATCGTTCTCGAGCCGGACGACCCCTCCAGGGTGCGTATGGCCAACCCATTTTCGGCTATCCCGACCCCGTTCGCGGTGACAGCGGCCGGGCGTGACTGGTGGGGCAACTGTATCTGGGACTCGCTTGGCATCGCCGCGTGCCTTGGCACAGACGCGACGATTCGTTGTTCATGCGGCGACTGCGACCAGGCTATGCGCGTGGACATTCGCGATGGGCGCGTTGAAGGGTCCGGGTTGATTCACTTTGGGGTGCCGGCGCGGCACTGGTGGGACGACATCATCTACACCTGAACGACCATGTTGCTCTTCCGGGACGAAGGGCACGCTCGGAAGTGGCGGGAGGCGCACCGGATCGATCAGGGCGGTACGATGACTCTCCAAACGGGCTGGCGGCTGGCCCAACTCTGGTATACGGACAAGCGTGAGCCGCGTTGGCGGCGCAGGACGCTCGACGAAGCGGAGGCCGTGTTCGCCGGACTGGGCCTGGTTGGTGAGTTCTGGCGGCTTCGCCCGTAACAGCGGCGGTAGGGCTTATCGACACTATCGAGACCGTCACTTGCTCGAACTTCGGCTCTGAGGGAGCGCGGGCAAGGTCGAAGCCCACCCGGTGCTCCGCCGCGGCGAGAATGAGGCGGCCGACTGGGTCGATCTCTGCCGTGCCGTGTACGCCCCACCCGGGCATAAGAAGACCCGATAGCTGTTGCACGCGACATAGCTAAACCGGTGGATACATAGCGGTAATGTATCAATCGCGCCGAAAGAATAGCTAACGCTGCGTAGCGATTTGCCGCGAGACATAGCACCATGCTATCGAACGATAGTTCAGGAGTACCCAGTTGAAGCGAAAAATCGTCCGCTGCCCCGCCTGCGCCCTGCAGTTCCATTCGGCCCGCCCGAAGACGTATTGCCCGGGTTGTCACCAGATGGTGGAGCCTTCGGAAGAGTAACGCGGCCGCGGCTCAGGCGACGAGCGCCGCCAGGTCCGCCGGTCGCTGGAACCCCTCGCCAGCCGCGTCGCAGCCCGTCACCCAGCGGGCCGCGACGCAATGGAAGCCCATCGACGCCGCCAGCCTGGCGCTCGCGGCGTCTTGCGTGACTAGGGCGCACTCCGCTGGCCGCCTCACGACATACGACAGGCAATCCTGGATGCGTGCGGCTACGTCCCACGGTGCGCCCGCCGGCGTCGCCGAGAGCACGGTCAGAAACCGATCGAGGCCGGTGGACTCGATCTGCCTGATGGCGTTGGCGTGCGGTTCACGTGAGATACCTCCGATGTCCAACCGCGCCGAGCGGAGGTGATCCAACGCCATCCCAACGCCCTCGTGGACGAGCAATCGCTTCAGCGCACTCCGGTAGAACATCCGCTCACACAGTCCTTCGCACTGAGCGAGGTCTGCCGGGTCCGGCACGAGAATGCTGAGCGCGTGGCGCCAGGGGCGGAGCCGGTATTCCGCAACGAGCGGCCGAGCGTCGATTCTCCGCCCGGTGACGCTCGCGACCGACTCCTCGATCGAGTATCGCCACGCGGCGGCGCGGTCCAAAAGCGTCTCATCGAGGTCGAAAATGACGGCTCGAATGCGTCCTGGCGGTGCTACGGCGATGGCCATGGCGCTAGACGGCCAGGCCGAACGTTTTCAGAGCTTCCCCGTACTCCTCCGGGGTGTTCATGTCGAGCACGTAGAGCGCATCGCCCTCGATGCTCTGGATCTCGGAGCCGTGGCCGCGCAGGATGCCGCGCAGGCCGTCGCTCTCTTCCATCGCATGAAGGAGTTCGCCACGAAGCCAGCCGGAGACGATGACGGGGTGGCCCGAGTGCCCTTCGAACGAGGCCCGAGTGGCGGCGTATTTCGTGTCGTGCGCCGCGATGAGCCGTTGGATGCGGTCGGCGGGCCGCGGCTGATCGACGTTCATGATGACGATTGCGTCGGCGTCGCGGTTCACCGCCCGGGCGCCGAGCCGCAGCGATCCCGCCCGCCCTGCGTGGTAAATGCCGTTCAACATGACACGGCAGGGCAGGCCCTTCATCTGCCGGTAGATGTCGTCTCCGCGGTGGCCGAGCACGACAATCACCTCATCACAACCCGCCGCCCGCAGTTCATGAACCTGGTAGGAGACCAGCGATTGGCCGCCCCACTTGAGCGTTGCCTTGGGCTCGCCCATGCGCGACGAGAATCCCGCGGCGAGCAGAATGCTGGAGATCATGGACGCAGGGTACGGCGGCGCCCGGTTAGGTTCGACCGCGTTCGTAAACCAGCTGGCCCGCCTTGAACACCGCCCGGACCCGTTCGAGCGCAGACAGTTCGGCCAGCGGGTTCCCGTCAAGGACCAGCAGGTCTGCCCGCTGACCTTCGGCGATGACACCCCGGTCGGTGAGGCCCAGGAGCTCTGCGGCCCGGCTCGTGGCGAGCTTGAGCGTATCGACGGGTGAAAGCCCCGCGAGTTCCCGGAGGACGTCCATGCCTCCGGCGAGGGCCGCGTGGGGGACGCCGGGGATACCGCAGTCGGTGCTCATCAGCACCGGCACGTTCGCCGCGAAGATATTTTGGAGGACTTCGCCACGCCGCCGCCGCCGCCCATCGTCGGGCCAGCGGCGGTACCCGACAGAAACGGTAGGCGAAACGACGATCCCTTTGCGTGCCGCGTCCGCCATCGACTCCGGGTCATAGTCGATGCCGGCAGGGCCGTTGAACGAGCAGTGTTCGAGGAAGTCCACACCGGCGGCGACGGCGTTCACGATGCCCGGCGTGCCGTGACAGTGGGCCGCAACCTTCTTTCGCAGCCGGTGGGCCTCGTCCACGCAGGCCCCCAGTTCGTCCACGGTGAATTGCGCGGCGAGCGTGTTGGTACCGCGCGTCATGTTGCCGCCTGTCGCCATGATCTTGATGCAATCGACCCCGGCTTTGACGCGGTTACGCACCGCCTTGCGGATTTCGAGTTCGCCATCCGCCTCGCCGCCCATGAAATGGCAGTGTCCACCGGTCGTGGTGATGGGCGCTCCCGACACCAGCAGGTCGGGCCCCGGGACGAGTCCCGAGCGGAAGGCATCGCGGATTTCGACGGCGAGGGTGGTCGGCGCGCCGAGGTCGCGGACCGTGGTGATCCCGGCTTCCAGCATCGAACGGCCGGCCCAGGCCATACGCAGCAACATCCGGCCAGCCGTGTCCGAGTCGTACACGGCACGCCAGTCCGTCCCGGCGTTGAAGCAGAGATGAGCGTGCCCATCGATGAGCCCCGGGATGACGGTACAACCCGAGAAGTCGAAGTCCGCTCCCCCCGCCGCTCCCAGGGCTGTTACGTGGCCATCCTCCATCGTGACCGTCGATTCGACGGCCGCGCCGCGGAGGCCATCCCAGACGTTGATGCCACGCAGGGTCAGCGTCGCCACTACTCAGGGTCCCCGGGGGCACGGCGTCCGTCGAAGGTGTTCGTGATGCCGTACTCAGAGGTCAGGAGCTTCAAGAAGTCTCTCAGTACGGGAGTGATAGCGCGGTTGCGGACGACGTGTACCCCAACCTCGCGCTGGGCCGGTTGTTCCATGTCGCGGATATCGACGCGTGCCAGTTGGCCGGCCTGGATCTCGCGATCGACCGACGCGACGGGCAGGATAGCGATGCCGAGCCCGGCCTGGACCATGTGCTTGGTCGCCTCCATCGAGTCCAGTTCCATGACGGATTCTGGCACGACACCGACACGGAGAAACATGCTGTAGATCAGTCCGTGGTAGCTGGAACTCCGTTCGAAGAAGAGGAATGGCTCCCGCCCGGCTTCGGCGACTGTCACCCGGCCCTTCGCCGCGAAGTGATGCTTTGGCGAAACGACCAGGGCGAGGTCGTCATTGTAGAGGTGCAGCGACTCAACCTCGGGATGCTGGATCAGGCGGGTGATGGCGACGTGGATCTCGCTGGCCAGGAGCCGCTCGATCACCTCCTCAGTGTTCCCCGTGCTGAGGTGGATGTGCACCCGCGGCCGAGTCTCGCGAAAGTGGGCGAAGACCTCCGGCAGGATGTAGGTCGCGATGCTGGAACTCGCGCCGATCCGGATGCTCCCGACGTCGCCGTGGCGGACCGCTTCAATGGCGTCGGTGCCTTCCTGGACGGCGGTGAGGGCGCGTTGGGCGTGCGGCATGAAGGCGCGGCCCGCATCGGTGAGGGTTACGCTGCGCCCGGTCCGTTCGAAGAGCCGTTCGCCCAGTTCCCGTTCGAGCGATTGGATACGCGCCGTAACCGACGGTTGGGTGAGGAAAAGCGCCTCCGCCGCCCGGCTGAACGAACGGTGGTGCGCCACCTGGAGAAATGCTTCGAGCTGTGCGAGTTCCACCGTTTGCATCCTCAATTTCTCCCCACAAAGAACGTCGCGTTGATCTCCTTGAAGCGTTCCATCTCCGGAACGAGGTCCGCTTCGTGGAAAATCGCGGTCACCGGGCAGACACTTTCGCAGGCCGCGCAATCGATGCACTGGTCCGGGTTGATGTAGTACTGGGGCGAATCGTCGGTCGTGTGGATGCAATCGACGGGGCACACGTCCACGCACGACGCGTCCTTCGTGTCGATACAGGGTTCGCTGATGACGTAGGGCATGGTTGCCTCAGAAGGGTATCAGAGTTTCGCGACGCCACGCTTATACACCACAACGTCTCCGAGGACACGCGCCTGGCAGGCGAGGCGCAGACGGGGGTCTTCAATCGAACGGGGCCCGCGTTGGCGGAGCAGGTTCAGGCGTTCATAACGGCCCATCTGGCTCAGGCGGCCCAGGCCAGAGACCACCTCCATCGCGCAGTTGGTGCACTCTCCGTTTCGGGCGCAACCGACAGGCCAGTAATAGCCCTGGCGCTCGGCCACCTCCATGACGGTTTCGCCCATTGTGGCTTCCAGTTCGATGTTTGATGGCTCAACCCGCAGGCGTGGCATAGAACGAGTGTAGCAACGCTGGGCCGGAACCGTTCTGCTAGGCTGTCCGTATCTCGGAGGAGCCGATGCCGTCGCCGTTCCCTGGCATGGATCCCTATCTCGAAGGTTCGCTCTGGCCGGACGTGCATGCGCGTCTCGCTGTGGCGATAAGCAACACCCTGGGACCGTTGGTCCGCCCGAACTTCGTTGTGCGGAGTGAGGTTTCGACGGTCCGCGACACGGACCCGGCGAGCGAGATCGGGATCATGTACCCGGACGTAAAGGTGCGACGGGCGGAGCGACTGCCCTCGCCAACGGCGGTTGCCCTCCTGGAGCCGGCCGCCGCGCCGGTCGTCCTACCGCGGGCCGCGCCCGTAACGGTTCGCATCGTTTCGGTGCAGGTGAGAGAAGTTATTTCTGGCGATCTCGTCGCTGTCATCGAAGTCATCTCTCCGGCGAACAAACATCGGCCAGGATTGGACGAGTACGCGGCGAAGAGACTGCGACTCATGGATGCGACCGTTCATCTGCTCGAAATCGACCTGATACGGCGGGGGATTCGTCTGGAAAAGGGAATCCCGGCCACGGACTATGTCATCACGCTCGTTCGCGCCGGGGCTGATGTCATCGAGGCCTGGCCCATCAAACTCGGCGAGCGGCTCCCGCTCCTTCCGGTTCCGCTTCGAGATCCTCATCCGGCTGTGGCTTTTGACCTGCAGGCGCTCCTCGACACCATCTACGAGGCCGCCGCCTACGAACTATCGATTGACTTCGATGGGGATCCGCCGCCACCGGCGCTTGGGCCCGAGCAAAAGGTGTGGATGCGGGAACGCGTCGTGGCGTGGATTGGCTTGCCCACGCGTTAACGGCGCTCGCTCCAGAACGCTCCGTTCGGTGCCGCGTTGCGGCCGGGCCGGCGGGGGCCGTCGCGGAGGATCCGCACGACTTCGCTCCACTGCGTGGCGAAGGTCAACGGTGCACGGACGGCTGCCTCCAGCTCTTCGATAGTCATACTGTCGAGGAACTTCTGGCCGAAATAGTCCAGGCTGGGCCGCGGGAGTATGAAGCAGTCAGGCGACCAGCCCCGAAGGTTGCGCACATAGTCCCCGCCGCAAAGCAGGCCAGAAACGTTCACGCGTTCGCCGAAAACCGTATTCGTCACCGGGACCACATCGATGCGGGCGCCCGAGAGCTGTGACAATTCACTGGCGATGGTCTGAAGGAGTGGTGCGATGAGGGTCGCCGCGGCAACCACGATATGTCGCCCGGCCGCCCATTCCCCCTGAGGAAGCCGCCGCTTGGCGCGGTTCCAATCGTCGAGCATGGTCCGCACCATGCCGATCCCGTTTTCGTACTGCGGGAACCCGTCGTACGTCTTGCGCGACGGGACGGGCGCGCCAGAAGTGACATAATATTCGTCGCCGCACTGAGCGATGGTCGCGCCGTGGCTGGCACGAAACTCGCGCTGTAGTGGTCGCAGCTGCGCGACAACCGCCTTCGCGTATTCCGGCGTGGGGCGGACGAGTTCGATTCCGTCGCGGGCGAGAGACCAGTCCTCCAGCTTCGGGCTGGCCCCAACGGGAACCACAGAGATGGTCTGGACGCCCGGATAGAGCGCGGCGAGGTCGCGCACGGAGCGTTCGAGGTGGGGACCGTCGTTCACTCCGGGACAGAGCACGATCTGCGTGTGTGCCTGGAGACCGAGCGCGGAAAGCCGCCTCAGTTGCTCGATGATGTCCGGTGCTTGGTCGTTGCCGAGCATCTTTCGGCGCAGGCCAACTTCGGTCGCGTGTACGGACACGTTCAGCGGGCTCAGGCGTTGCTCGTCCAGCCGCCGCCAGTCGTCTTCCGTGAGGTTTGTGAGCGTGACGAAATTGCCGTGGAGGAAGCTCAGGCGGTAGTCATCGTCTTTGACATAAAGCGTCTTGCGCATCCCCTTGGGCAGACCCTTGAGAAAACAGAAGAAACAGTTGTTGTTGCAGAGGGTAATCTCGTCCCAGGTCGCCCGTTCGAACTCTATGCCCAGGTCTTCGTCGATGTCTTTTTCGAAGATGAGGAGTTCGTCGAGGCCCTCGCGCTGGATCCGGACCTCGACCTCCGCCTCGGCCTGGTAGAACTGATAATCGACGACATCCCGCGGCACGCGGCCAGCCACGGTGACGAGACGGT
>JANXYE010000432.1 GCA_025350285.1 Chloroflexota bacterium | reverse complement strand
CGCCACAAGCTCGCTCCCAAGATCAGCCCGAACAAGACGCGGGAGGGCGCGGTTGGCGGCTACGTCGCGGGCCTCGCGGCGACGTTCGCGTTGAACGCGGCCGTCGATACGGGAGTGAGCGCCCTGATACTCGCGCCCTATGCCTTGCTGATGCCGATAGCGGCGCAGGTGGGAGACCTTTTCGAAAGCTGGATGAAGCGGCGGATGGGCGTGAAGGACGCGTCCGGGCTGTTGCCTGGGCACGGCGGCTTCCTCGATCGGCTAGATTCGCTGCTGTTCGTATTCCCCTTGCTTTACGTCTTTCTGCGGTTGCGCGTGTTTTGATAGTCTCGACCTCAAACGTCGAGTGACAACGGCCGGATTTGCCGGACGGGGATACCAACATGCCGCCCGCCACCCTGCCTTCCGACCTTCGCCACGAATACGCCGAGATCAACGGCATCCGCATGCACTGGGTGGAGGCCGGAGCGGGAGAACTCGTTGTCCTGCTCCACGGCTTCCCCGAGTTCTGGTATTCGTGGCGGCACCAGATTGCGGCGCTAGCGCCGGGGTACCGCGTCGTCGCGCCGGACCTGCGCGGCTACAACGAGACCGAACGGCGAGGTCCATACGACACGGACACGCTTCAGCAGGACGTCCTCTCGCTCATCGCCCATCTCGGCGAATCGAGCGCCCACATCGTGGCGCACGATTGGGGCGGCGTGATCGGCTGGCTGCTCGCGATTCAACGCCCGGAAGCCGTGCGCACGTTGACTGTCTGCAACCTCCCGCACCCGGCGGTCTTCCAGAAGGCGATCCAGCGCAGCCCGCGGCAGATGCTGAAGAGCTGGTACGTGCTCGCGTTCCAGGCGCCCTGGCTGCCGCAGCGGCTGATCGCATTTCGCAACTATCAAGCCCTGGCGAAGGCGCTCATCGGCGATTGCCGGCCGGGGACGTTCACGCGCGAGGACATTGAAGCGTTTCTTGGCGCGTGGCGGCGGCAGGGCCTGAGCGGCGGCATCAACTGGTACCGCGGCTTGATTCGCCACCCCCGGCTTCTGCCGGACCCATTGCCGAAGGTGGTCGCGCCGACGTTGCTGATCTGGGGCGAAGACGACCAGTTCCTGGGGAAGGAACTCACAGACGGGACCGACGAGTACGTCGAAATGCTGGACCTGCACTACCTGCCAGGCGTGAGCCACTGGGTTCAACAGGAAGCGCCCGGGGAAGTGAACCAGTTGCTGCTGGCGCACCTTCGCGCCGCCAACCAGCGTGGCTGATTCGGAACGCCGAAAGGCCGGCGTGCGCCGCCCATCGGTCGATGACTTCGTCTTCGAAGGCGAAGCCCCGCCGCTGCTCTTTCAGAAACGCGCCGTCATCGTGCTGGTGGCCGTGTTCGCGGCGATCGTCGGCGGCTACTTCCTGCTGGCCTGGATCTTCGGTTTCTCGACCGAGGTGGACGCGAAGCCGTTGCGCGAATGGGTCGAGGAACGCGGTGCCTGGGGACCAATCCTGTTCATCGCCTTCATGGCGCTCTCGGTGCTCTTCGCTCCGATCCCGAACGCGCCGGTGTTCATCGCGGCTGGGCTCATCTGGGGACCATTCGTTGGGACGCTGTACTCGATGATCGGCCTGCTGATTGGCTCGGCGATGGCGTTTTATGTCGCGCGGTGGACCGGACGCCGGTTCCTGGCGCGGCTCATCGGGGGGAAGGCGGCGGGGCGTCTGGACGAACTTGCAACGACAATGGGCGGGCGCGTGATTTTTTGGGCGAGGATGCTGCCGGCTATCAACTTCGATTGGATCAGCTTCGTCGCGGGCATGACCTCTATCGGGTTCGTGCCGTTCTTCGTGTACAGCGCGGCCGGCATGCTGCTGCCGACGGCGGTGTTCGTGGTCGCGGGCGATGGGCTGGGCAGCGACATCACGCAGACGCTCATCGCGGGCGGCGTCTGGCTTGGCGGCATCGTGCTAAGCGCGGTCTACTTCTGGCGGCGGCGGTCGGCCGCACGCCCCACCGCGGGAGTCGCGGCCCCCCGTGGCCGTTGGCGTAGCTGAATCGGCCCCCGGGCGCCCGACATACGCCACGCGCCATCAGCACCGGGGACGGTCGGCCGTGCGGCCACGGGAGTCGCGGCCCCCGGTGGCCGCTGGCGTAGCGGAATCGGCCCGGCGCTGCTTCATGGCGGGCCGCACCAACAACGGTCGGGATGAGGGCATGGAGTGCCTGCGTTACGCCCGCGGCCAAGGTGGCGCGACTACGGGTCGGTTCCCTATGACAGAGAACGAGCCCGCTGCTTGCGCGGCGGGCTCGCTGGTGGGCCAGCACCCAGGGGGAGGGACGCCGGGTTAGCGGCCGGGGAGGGCGTCGGCGCCCGCCGGGTAGGGCATTCCCGAGGCGCCGCGGGAGGCAATGAGTGCCCTTCGACATCCACCTTCGGCAGCCATTCGAGCCACTTCGGGAGATACCAGTTGCGCGGAGAGGAGGTTCATGATCATCGCCTTTATCGGCACGACGATGCCGCGGAAGACGATGAGCAGGATCAAAAGCTGAGACCGGCTGTGTGAGCGAGTTCACACAACGAAGGGCCGTACGGCCGGTAGTAGCGGGTAAGCAGGGCCGTTGACGTGGAGCTGTCATGAGCGGATGATAGAGAGTTGAATGAACCGTCATTCAGGGAAGTA
>JANXYE010000405.1 GCA_025350285.1 Chloroflexota bacterium | reverse complement strand
GCTCGAGGCGATCAAGCTGGCCAGGGAGCATCACCCGGCCAAGTTCGATGAGACCATGGAGATCCACATCAAGACGGGCCTCGACCCACGCCACGCGGAGCAGCAGATCCGGGGCAGCACGGTGCTCCCGCACGGCCTCGGCCGCGTGATGCGCGTGCTCGTCTTCACGGAAGGCGAACCGGCGAGCATCGCCCGGGCGGCGGGCGCGGACTTCGTCGGCAGCGACGACCTGATCAAGCAGATCGAAGGCGGCTGGACGGATTTCGATGTGGCCATCGCCACGCGCGAGATGATGGGCAAGGTCGGCCGTCTCGGCCGCGTGCTCGGCCCGCGCGGGCTCATGCCGAACCCACGCTCGGGGACGGTTGTCGGGGCCGAGGACATCGCCAAGACGATCGCCGAAGCGAAGCAGGGCCGCGTCGAGTTCCGCCTGGACCGGCTGGCCAACATCCACGTGCCGTTTGGCAAGGTGAGCTTCGAGGAGAGCGCCCTGCGCGAAAACCTCGCGACCTTTATCGAGGCCGTGAACGCGGCCAAGCCGCGCGAGGCCAAGGGCCAGTTCATTCGTAGCATGACGCTCACCACAACCATGGGGCCTGGCATCCGCCTGGACCTCCAGCAGACGCTGGCGATGCGCCAGAGCTGAACCACCGAGGGACGGAACGAGGGCACAGCGATTCCGACGTAGTGCCCTCTCGGGTGGGCGTCAGATTTTTGCGCGATGAGTGGGCACCGACCTGGTGCCGCCGCCTGGCCTCAGCCTCCCAAAGACCGCTCCGTATCCGTCGCGGCTAGGATTGGCGACGTGGATCCAGGTCGGCGGGCGGCAATCCTAGCCGCGAGTGGCGAACGAGCGGTTCGTTCACGCCCGTGCCACGCCCGACCCCACGCAAGAATCTGACGCACACCCGGCCCTCTGTGTCCTCTTGAAAAACTTCTTCTCGGGTGGTTCACTCTTCGTAACCCGCTGATTCAAGGAGATGATACGTGGTGCAACTACCGGTTGGGTTCACGCTGCCATCGGAGATCATCCGCGATGGCCAGATCTTCCATATGGCGATGGCCGTGCCGAATGTCGAGGCGGCGATGGGCTCGCTGGGTCAGGCGCTTTCGCTCGACTGGGCGGATGTCCGCGAGATCGACATGCAGATGACCACGGCCTCCGGCGCGTACACGACGCCCATCCGCGCGGTTTATTCGAAACAGGGCCCGCCCTACCTGGAGCTCCTCTCCGGGCAGCCGGGGTCGTTCTTCTCGACGGCGGACGGCCCGCGCCTGCACCACGTCGGGCTCATCGTCGAAGACTGGGAAGCCGAGGTGGAACGGCTCCAGTCCGTGGGCATGACGTTGCACGGGACGATATCGGGAGGCGTAGCCTTCTTCACGAACGAATTCGGGCTGAACCTGGAGGTCATGGGCCAACGCGTCCGCGGCGCACTCGACGGCTGGTTGTTCCCCGGAACCACTACGTAAACCACAGAGCGCTCCAAGAGACGGGGGAGAGGTCACAGAGGAACCTAACTCGCCGCTCTGGGCCACAGCGTAGCCTCGGTGTTCGCTGTGGTTCGGTGGTTTCCGCGTAGAATCGCCCCATGACTATCACCGCCATCGACCACATCATCATCGCCACGCCGGACGTGAGCGCCGCCAGCGGGCCGTTCGAGCGGCTCGGCCTGACTTTGACCCCGCTGGCCGGGCACGCCCGCCTCGGCACCGAAAACCGGGCGATGTTCGCTGGCAACCTGGAAACAGAGTTTTATGTTGAGCTGCTCGGCATCCGTGATCGCGCCGAGGCAGAGTCGGCCGAAGGCCTCAGCGGGGCCGCTCTGATTGCGGCGCTCGCGAGCGGCACGGCGGCGTTCCGGCTGATGTTCGTTTCGGATAACCTCGCGACCGAGGCCACGCGTCTCAACGTCGCGGGCATCGCGACCCAGCTGGACCACGTGGTGCGCGAAGATGGGACGCCCATCGCGGACGTGCTCCGTCCGGCGGCTTTTGGCGCGGCAGGCTGCGATTTCGCCTTCATTTCGTACCCGGAAACGCCCGCGGAGCGGCGGCGGCGT
This sequence comes from Chloroflexota bacterium, assembly GCA_025350285.1. GTDB lineage: Bacteria > Chloroflexota > Dehalococcoidia > Tepidiformales > Tepidiformaceae > JANXYE01. The sequence continues at coordinate 508 of JANXYE010000405.1, read as the reverse complement.
CACGAACGGTCCGCGCTCTTCGCCCACGCCCTGCCGCTCAAACGGCTGGACCACCTGGCGGTCGTCACGCCGGAGTTGGAGAAGGCGATGGCGTTCTGGGTCAACGTCCTTGGCGTGCCCGTGGACGGCGAGGTACGCGGGCGGGGCATGATTATCAAGCAGATGAAGATCGGCGACGCGATCGTCGAACTGCTCGGGCCGGATAGCCCGGAAAGCCCGCTCGCTTCGCGGCCGGCGGGGCTCATCAGCATGGCCGCCTTCGAAGTGCCGGACCTCGAGGCGGCGGTCGAGACAGCGCGGGCGAAAGGCTTCTCGCCATCCACACCGGCGGCCGGGGTGCTGCCCGGCACGCGTGTCGCAACCATACCGGCGACAGAACTCTCGGGCTTCGCGCTGCAACTCTTGGAATACAGGAATTAGAGGAGCCGGGCGGTGGTCCTATTGGCCAGGCAGCCAGTTTCTTGGACGTTTCGTGTGACGCGAAGTATCCAGAGTGGTAGACTGCGCG
>JANXYE010000378.1 GCA_025350285.1 Chloroflexota bacterium | reverse complement strand
GTCAACGCTGGCTTCGGCGTGAAGCAGCACGCTCGCTCCGATGCCGTAGCGTTGCCCGTCCAGCGGCAACGGCGATCTCGCTCCGGACTGATCTGCGACGCGTTCGCGAACCTCTTGCCCGGCCACCTCCATGCACCGCCGCCGGGGGCAGTGCGCGAGAGACTGACCGCAATACTCAGCGGGCTCGTGCGGGGGCTCACGGACTCGGAATGGGCGCCCGCCGTCTCGCCGCTCGTCGATGCAAGCGACCGGGATTCGGAAATACGCCTGCTCGTGCACGACTTCCTGGTGGACCGTATGGCACCGGCCCGGGCGATCCTTGCCGAGGCGATCGAGGCTGGTGACCTACCGCGTTCGCTGGACATCGACCTCGGTGTCAGCATGCTGGCCGGGCCAATCTTCTATCGCCGCCTTATCAGTCGTGAGACTATCGACGCGGCCTTCGCCAGCGCCATTGTTGACCAGTTCCTTCATTTAGTAGGCCGTTCCTCGTAGCCTTGGCGCGCGAGGAGGGCACATCTATGAGCAGAGTCGCGCTCGTGACGGGAGGCGGGAGCGGGTTAGGCGCGGCCACAAGCAGGCGCATGGCCGAGGGCGGGTTCTCGGTCGCGGTGGCGGACATCCGGGTCGAAGCGGCGTATTCGGTTTGCGCCGGGCTCGCTGGGAGCGGGCACACGCCTGTACTGGTGGATGTCACCGGCGAGGCGTCGGTGGAGGCGATGTTCGCTCAGGTGGAAGAGCGGCTGGGGCCGGTGGCGGTGATGGCCTTGTTCGCGGGCGGAACCGTGAACACCCAGTCGTACCGGCCACGTTTCATCGACACCACGCTGGACGATTGGGTGCGGACAGAGGCGCTCAACGCTCGCGGCACTTTCCTTTGCCTGCGTGAGTATCTGCGCCGCCGCACGGTGGAGCCGGTGGAGGATGGCAGGGTCGTGACGGTCTCGTCAGCGGCGGCGGAACTGGGCGGCGGGCCGACGGGTGTCGCCTACAGCGCGGCCAAGGGCGCGATCATTTCGCTGACGAAGTCGGCGGCGCTGGAAGCGGCCCGGCTGGGCATAACGGTGAACTGCATCGCGCCAGGGGCGATGGATACGCCGGCCCTGCACACGGTGAACAGCGAGCGGACGGTGGATGCGATTGCACACCGCGCCCCGGCCGGCCGCATCGGCCAGCCCGAGGATGTGGCGGCGCTCGTGGCATTCCTGCTTTCGAAAGAGTCAGGCTACATCACGGGCGCGACGATCGACATCAACGGCGGGTTACGGATGGCGTAGGCTTGTCCCGCGACCCCCGAATTCCCCAGGAGAAAGTTGGCCATGGCCTTCGCGAACCCCCAGTACCTCGTCTCGACCGACCATCTCGCCGGAATTCTTGGCGACCCGGCGTTGCGCGTCCTCGACTGCACCGTCTTCCTGCGACCACCGGCGCCGGACGCCCCCCGCCAGTCGTACGTCCAGGAGAGCGGCCGGGCGAACTGGGAGGCGGGCCACATCCCCGGATCGGCGTTCGCGGACCTGGTCACGGACCTTTCGGACAGGTCTCAACGGCTGCCGTTCATGTGCCCGCCGCCAGAGCAGTTCGGCGCTGCGATGTCGGCCCTCGGCGTAGGGGAGGGCACCCGCGTCATCTGTTACGACGCGAATATGAGCATGTGGGCGGCGCGGGTCTGGTGGCTGCTGCGGACGATGGGATTCGACGATGCGGCCGTGCTCGACGGCGGCCTCAAGAAATGGGCCGCGGAGGGACGTGCGCTCTCGACCGAGTCCGCCGCCTATCCGTCGGGCCGATTCGTTGCGCGGCCACGGTCCGGACTGTTCGCGACAAAAGAAGATGTCATGGCTGCGATCGGCGGCGGCGCGACGTGCGTGGTCAACGCCCTCACGCCAGCCCAGCATTCGGGCGAAAGCGGCGCGACCTATGGCAGGCCGGGGCATATAGCTGGCAGTGTGAACGTTTCCGCCCAGGCGCTCATCGAACGGGAGACGGGAGCTTACCTCGCCGCGGACGAACTTCAGAAGCGGTTTGCCGATGTCGGCGCAGGCGACTCCGCCCGCGTCATCACCTACTGCGGCGGTGGCATTGCGGCGACGAGCGACGCGCTGGTGCTCACGTTGCTCGGGCACGAGAACGTCTCGGTTTACGACGGGTCGCTCTCGGAGTGGGCGCGCGATGAGTCTCTGCCGATGGAAGTCGGTTAGCCTGCGACGCTGACAGCGGCGCAGCGAGCGTCGCGATAGACTCGGACAGTGACGCAATTCGATGCCATCGTTGTGGGGGCTGGTCCGGCCGGGAGTACGACCGCACGGGAGCTGGCGGCGAGCGGTGCCCGTGTGCTGCTCGTCGATCGGGCCTCCTTCCCGCGCTATAAGGCGTGCGGCGGGGGCATCCCGTTGCGGACGGAGCGGCTGCTGCCGTTTCCCATTGACTCGGTGATTGAGGACTCGGTCCACCGGCTTGAGGTGACGTACGGCGGGCGGATGGCCTTCACGCGTGACTCTGGCGAGCCATTCGCCCATATGGTGATGCGTGAACGGTTCGACGCTCTTCTACTGGAACGCGCCGGGCAGGCGGGAGCCGAATTCCGCTCCCTGACAACGGTGCGGCGGCTCGAACGAAACGGAGCGGTGACCGTCACGGCCGGCGACGGTTTCAGCGCGAGCGCGCCGTTCCTGATCTGCGCCGATGGGGCACACTCGCCGGTCGGGCGGATGGCTGGCCTTGGTGCTGACATCCCGGAGTGCGCGGCCTGGGAGGTGGAAGTCCGGGCCGGGCCGAAGGTTCGCGACTACGCCGGCACGTCGCTTATTGACCTTGGCTACAAGCCTTGGGGGTATGCGTGGGTCTTCCCCAAGGCGGAGGTGCTCTCGATAGGGATCGTCCTGCCGCCGGGCTCGGCGGGCGATATGAAGCGAAGCGTGGCGGCGTTCACCAAGCGTCTGGGGCTGAAAGACGCGCCGGTGGACATCGCGCGCGGGCATAAGGTCCGGCTTCGGCGCAAGGACGAACGGATCGCCGATGACCGCGTCTTGCTTGCGGGCGACGCCGCCGGGCTGGCGGACGAGTTCACCGAGGAGGGCATCTTCTACGCCATCCAGAGCGGGCGAATCGCCGCCAGGAACGTCCTCCGGGCGGCGGCGGGGGATGGAGACCTCAGCGGCTACCAGCGCGACATCAACCGGGAGGTCATGCCGGAGCTGCGGGCGGCGCGGGTCATCGCCTACATGTTTTATGGCATGCTCCGGCGGGCGCCGCGGCCCTGGATGTTCGCGAGCGCGCACACCGGCTTTCTCTGGAACGCCTTCTTCGCGGTCCAGCGGGGGGAATCGACCTATGCCCGAGAGGTCGCACGCATCCCGGTCCTCCCGGGCATCGCGCGGCGGATGATGGACGGCCGATGAGTCCCGAACCGGTCGCGATCATGGACGCCCTCGCGGTGGTCTACGGGAAACCCGTACACACGCCGAACGGCGACCCGCTCGCAGAACTCATCCTGACGGTATTGAGCCAAAACACCGCCGATACGAACAGCGGGCGCGCGTTCACGCAGATGTTGCGGCGCTACCCGTCGTGGGCGGCCATCGCGAGCGCCCCGGCCGAAGAGTTGATCGCAACCATCCAGGGCGGCGGCCTTGCCCAGCAGAAGGGGCCACGCATCCAGGCGATCTTGAAAGCCGTCGGCGAGCGCTCGCCCGCCTGGGACCTGGAGTTCCTGCGTGAGATGGGCATGGATGAGGCACGAGCCTGGCTGCGCGCCCTGCCGGGGGTTGGGCCGAAGACCGCGGCGTGCGTACTCCTCTTCGCGCTCGTCCTCCCGGCGATGCCGGTGGACACGCACGTGGAACGTGTGAGTAAGCGGCTCGGGCTCATCCCGGAGAAACTCACGACCGAGCAAGCGCACGTCGCGCTGGAAGCGCTGGTTGAGCCGCGGGACTATTACCGCTTCCACATGCTGCTCATCAAGCACGGGCGCCGGACCTGTGCGGCGCGCCGCCCGGCCTGCGAGCGTTGCCCCTTGCTCGAGTGCCCGGCCCGCTTGCGAGATGTCCCCTCCGGCTGACGGATGCGCGAATCGCTGGGGGCACTGGCCTGTTCCGGCGCTTTGGGCTGGAGCGGCTCTACCGCGACGTGAGTGCCGGCAAGGCACATCCGCCATCGGACTTGAACGCGCTGGAAACGGTGGCCAAGCACCCATCTGGGTATCCCGCTGAACTTCGAGCCCGGCTGGGGGTAGCGGCTACCAGAGGACTTCGACGGGGTACTGGCGAATCGCTGAATCGGCAGAGACGATCGCCATGCGTTCGACCTGCGCCTGAGCGACGAGCAGGCGGTCCGCCGGGTCACGGTGAAACGCGGGTAGATCGGCGCACGCCAGTGCATGCGCGTGCGTCAAAGCCAGGTCCCTGTATCGGAGATCGCGACGACTCAGATCCAGAAACGCCGGGAGAGGAAAGTTGAGTACGAGCTTCCCCCGCGATGCCTTATTTCCGATCTCCCACACGGATATCGGGCTCACCCAGAGCGTGTTCGCCGTGTCGGCGAGGGCGGCTCTCGCAAGCGATGAAAGGCGCGTTGGCGCCAGCGCGACCCAGAGAAGCACGTGCGTGTCGAGAAGAAGGTTCATCCTTCAAAGCCTGGCGGAAATGGCGCGTCGTCGAAGGCATCGAGTTCCTCATCGGTGAAGTCAGGCGATTCCCACCCGTCGAGTAACGTAATCATGCCGGCGGCCGTGCCGAACTTGCGGTCGGCCAATTCGAGGTTCGCGGGAACGAGCTTGGCGATCGGCTTCCCCGCTCGCGCGATCACGACTTCCTCACCACTCTCGACCTGGGCGAGCAGTCGCGAGAGGTGCGTCTTTGCTTCGTGGGTGTTCACCGTAGTAACCATGGTCTCAGCATAGACTAATGGACTGAACTAAGTCACGCGCACCTGCTGTGCTCACGGTTGCGTTGTTGGCGTAGAATCCGCCGCAACCCGGCCCCGGAGTCCAACATGCAGTTCGGCGTCCACCTGCCTCATCTCGGCCAGCAGGCCGATGGCCCAACACTCGCGCGCTTCGCCAGGCACGCGGAGGAACTGGGGTACCACTCTGGCTGGGTGAGCGACCACGTGGCCTGGCCGGCTTCCTTCGAATCACGCTACCCCTACAGCGCGGACGGCGGCTTCCCGGCGCCGAACAGCCTCTCCTGGCTGGACCCGCTCGGCACGCTGACGTATGTCGCGGCCTGCACGGAGAGGCTGAAGCTCGGCACGACGGTGTTGATCCTCGGCTACCGGCCGCCGGTGGAAACGGCCAAGCGCATCGCGACCCTCGACGTGTTGTCCGGCGGCCGGACTATCCTGGGCGTGGGCGTCGGCTGGATGCGCGAGGAATTCGAGGTCCTCGGCATGCCATTCGACCATCGGGGGGCCCGTGCCGACGAGCAGCTTGAGCTGTTCGAGCAACTCTTTACGGAAGCGCGGCCGTCTTACAACGGCCGCTTTTACCGCGTTCCAGAGATTGGCTTCCAGCCCAAGCCGGTGAATGGACACATCCCGATCTGGGTCGGTGGCGACACCGAACCGGCCTTCCGGCGCACGGCCCGGTTCGGAGACTGCTTCCACGCGGCCTTTACTCCGAAGGCCACGCTCGCCGCGCAGTGGGCGCGCGTTCAACAGCTCTCCGCCGGCGCCGGCCGGGACCCCGCGAGCATCGAGTTCTCTGTCCGCGTTTTCCTCGACTTCGGCGGGGTCTCGGACCCGGAGAAGTCGATCCAGGGGGCGCCAGCCCAGATGCTTGAACAGATCGCCGCGTATCGCGCGATGGGGGTCACGCACATCCTGCTCGACATCACGGCGCGTGGCGGTATTGGCGGGCGGGAGGATGCAATGGAGCGCTTCGCCCGAGAAGTTATGCCCCACACCTAACGGCCGCGCCCACCAGCATCGAGCAGACAACCAGCTCACGGAGGCACCTGATGGCTGACCCACAACCGCTGATTATCGAGGTGGCGCTGAACGGCGCGACCACGAAGAACCGCAACCCGAGGGTGCCCCGGAGCCCGACGGAAGTCGCCGCGGACGGGTTGCGGTGCCTCGCGGCGGGGGCCGCCATCGTCCACAACCACAACGACGAGGCCGTCGTTGGCGGCCCCACCGGTGTCCATTCGGCGCTGCCATACCTCGAAGCCTGGCGTGCCATCCTCGCCGAACGGCCAGACGCGCTGCTCTACCCGACGATGGCCAGCGGCGGCGCGTACACGACGATCGAAGAGCGCTACGCGCATATTCCGGCGCTGGCGGAGGCCGGCGTGATGCGGATCGGGCTCGTTGATCCGGGATGCGTGAACGTCGGCCCGTGCGATCGC
>JANXYE010000375.1 GCA_025350285.1 Chloroflexota bacterium | reverse complement strand
GAGTTTATCAGGCCGACGCGGCCCATGTACCCGTTCGCGACCTGGTAGCGGGTCAGGTCAATGGGATGGCTGGTCGAGAGCTTGGTGTACATCCGCTCGTCGAACTTCCCGTAGGAGGCGCCGGTGTTGAGGGCCTTGAAGCCGCCGTTCTGCTCGGGCAGCTTTTGCTTCACGATATCGGCCTGGATGGTCACGCCGAGATGGTTTGCCTGTCCCGTTATGTCGGCTGACGTTTCGTGGTTGATACCATCGACCTTGAACTTCGGGTTGCGCAGGTAGCACCAGAGGACAGTTGCCATACCCAACTCGTGTGCGTAAGCGAAGGCCTCGGCCACCTGCACGATCTGCTTCGCGCTCTCGTCCGAGCCGAAGTAGATGGTCGCGCCGACGGCCGCGGCGCCCATGTTCCAGGCCTCCTTCACGGTCCCGAACATGATCTGGTCGAACTTGTTCGGCAGTGTCAGCAGTTCGTTGTGGTTAATTTTAACGATGAAGGGAATGCGATAGGCGTACTTGCGGGCGATGGAGCCGAGCACACCATAGGTTGATGCGACCGCGCTGCAACCGCCCTCCATGGCGAGGCGGATGATGTTTTCGGGGTCGAAGTAGGCTGGGTTCTTCGCGAACGAAGCGCCGGCGGAGTGCTCGATCCCCTGATCGACCGGGAGGATGGAGAGGTATCCGGTACCCGCGAGCCGCCCGTGGTCGAACAACGTTTGGAGGTTGCGAAGCACCTGCGGCGAGCGGTCGGAATCCTGCCACGTGCGGGCGATGAAGTCCGGGCCGGGGAGATGGAGGTGCTGCTGGTCAATCGTTTCGCAGCGATGGTCGAGGAGGGGGCCCGCCTGTTCGCCGAGGAGGTCGGCGATGCGCCCGTAGGTTGCGTTCATGGACGAGGCTTCGGCGAGCACCATGTCGAGGATCCCTCCAAAGTTGCGAGTCTCGGCGTCTGGCTCGTGACCACCCGGGTCGTGTGGGGCGGGCAAACGCCGCAGTATCAATCATAACGAAAATGCGCTTGGCCGCTCCCCCCGAGGGCGGCCTGTTACGATTGCGCCATGGCACGGTTGTCCACGGAAGCCGAGGCGTGGGATGTCCTCGAACATATCGACGATTTCGCGCGGCTGGCCGCCATCGGAAGACCGGCGGAGGCGGCGGAAGCACGTGGGCGGATCATTGCCGCGGCTCCCCATCTCGGCGGGTGGCCGGCGTCCATTCAGGGACTCTACGAGGCGCGTGGCAAGGGGTTAGTTGGCGGTTTCACGCTGCCCGCCGTCAACATCCGCGGCCTAACCTACGAGACGGCGCGGGCGCTGTTTCGCGCGATGATCGCTACAGATGGCCTGGCCATCTTCGAACTGAACCGCGCGGAGGTTGGCTTCACGGCCCAGGATCCCGCCGAGTTTTCGGCGCTCGTGCTTGCGGCGGCAATCGCCGAGCGGTACAGCGGGCCGGTCTTCATCCAGGCCGACCACATGATGGCCAACGCGACGGCTTTCGCCGCTGACCCCGAAGCGGAGACGTCCGCGCTTGAGGATCTCATCCGCAAGGCCGTCTCCGCGGGATTCTTCAACATCGACATCGACGCCTCAACGCTCGTGGACCTTTCGTTCGAGCGGGTGAACGACCAGCAGCGCCCCAACGCACGGCTGACCGCCCATCTCGCCCGGCTCGTGCGCGGGATCGAGCCGGCCGGACTGACGATTTCGATTGGCGGCGAAATCGGTGAGGTCGGCGCGCACAACAGCACGGCGGAGGAGCTGGTTGAGTACCTCGAGCAGTTTCGCGCGCTCGCCGGCGAGATGCGGGGACTTTCGAAGGTCAGCGTCCAGACGGGGACCACGCATGGGGGCGTCCCGTTGGCGGACGGGACGATCGCGGAGGTCGCCCTCGACTTCGAAACGCTTGGAGAACTTTCGCGTTTGAGCCGAGAGCGCTATGGCATGGCGGGCGCTGTCCAGCACGGCGCGAGCACCTTGCCCGAGGAGCTGTTCGGCCGCTTCCCGGACGTTGAGACGGCCGAAGTCCACCTGGCGACGGGCTTTCAGAACCTCGTGATGGACCATGCCGCCTTCCCAGCGGAGCTGCGAGACCGTATCCACGAGCACTGCTCGGGGGCGTACGCGTCCGAGCGCGTGCCCGGCGAGACGGATCGGCAATTCTTCTACAAGGTCCGTAAGAAAGCCTGGGGGCCCTTCAAGGCTGATGTCATTGCGTTGCCCCCGGAGACCCGCGGTGAGCTGGGCAAGGCGCTGCAGGCGCGCTTCGAGTTCCTCATCCGGCGGCTGCGGGCGACGGGCACGCGCGGGCTGGCAGACCGTTTCGTAGCGGATTGGCGGCCTTCCACGGCGTCTGAGGGGGCGTAGCGGGGCTCGGCGTTGTGGCGCGCATCGCACCCGCCTATACTCCCGCCCAACTCAGAAACCGGTGGTAAACATGGCAGCGAACGAAGTCGAACGAAAGCGCTGGAACGACGAGCAGGCAGTGCTCAACTGGCCCAAGCGCGAGCGGCTGACGGACCGCGTGACGCCTTACGTCATCGCGGCGCTCGCCCCCCAAGCAGGGGAGAAGGTGCTGGACATCGGCTGTGGGGGCGGCAAGTTGTCGCTGGCGGCGGCGGAGCGTGTGCGGCCAGGGGGCAAGGTCCTGGGGGCGGACATCTCCGAAGGGATGGTGGCGATGGCCGCCGGACGTGCGGCGGAAGCAAAAGCAAAGAGCGTCACCTTCGTGGCGACAGACGCCCAGGTAGACAAGATCAAGGGTGGGCCCTTCGACGCCGCCATCAGCCAGTTCGGCGTTATGTTCTTCGATGAGCCGGTGGCGGCGTTCGCGAACATTCGCGAACACCTGAAGCAGGGCGGGCGTTTGGCCTTCGCCTGCTGGCAGCCGGCGGCCGCCAACGCGTGGTTCGTGGGCGCGGCGATGGCGCCGTTTATTACGCCTCCCCCTCCGCCGGCGCCGGGGAAGAGCCCGACCGGCCCGTTCTCGCTGGGCGATCCCACCCGTACACGGGGCGTGCTGACGGAGGCCGGCTTCGTTGACATCACGCGGACGGCCAGGACGCTGGCGGTGCGGGTCGCGGAAGACACGCTCGCGAACGCCGCGATGCTCGGATTCCTTGGGGTCCCGCCGGCGAAGCTGAAGGCTGCCCAGGCGGCCATGGATGCACACTTCGCGAAGTTCCGGCAGGCGACTGGACTTCCCCGCTACGAACTCAAGTTCCAGGTCTTCACAGCCCGAAACCCGTAACCCATGCAGTCCCTCCGCTTGGCGTGGGCTGCCCGTACAATCGCGCCATGAACGCAGAAATCATCGCCATCGGTACCGAGATCCTGCTCGGGGAGATCATCGACACGAACAGCGCGCATATCGCGCAATCGCTCCCCGAACTGGGCATCGACCTGCTGTACAAGTCCGTGGTCGGCGACAACCTGGGACGGATTGTCGAGACGCTTCAGCGTGCCTGGGGGCGGAGCGACCTGACGGTGATCACCGGGGGACTCGGGCCGACCGAAGACGACATGACCCGCGAGGGCATCTGCGCACTCCTCGGCGAGGAGCCGCGCGTGGACGCTGCGCTGGAAACACACCTGAGGGGCTTCTTCGCGAATCGCGGATACCCGATGCCGGAGTCGAACGTCAAGCAGGCGTGGCTCATCCCGAGTTCGCGCGCGCTCGACAATCCACGGGGCACGGCGCCGGGCTGGTGGGTCGAACGCGATGGGCGGGTGATCGTCTGCATGCCGGGCGTGCCAACCGAGATGGAGCGGATGTGGGCGAATGAGGTGAAGCCGGAACTGGAGCGCCGCTCTGACGGCCAGGTCCTCGTGACACGCACGATCAAAACCGTGGGCATCGGCGAGGGCACGGTGGATGAAATGGCAAAACCGCTCTACGCGACGCCGGGGATCGGCGTTGGGACGTATGCCCGAGCGGACGGGGTACAGCTCCGAATCGGGGCGAAGGCCGCGACGCGCGAGGAAGCGTGGAGCCGGATCCATCCTGTTGAGGAGGAACTGCGGCGTATCTTCGGCTCCGCGATCTGGGGTTTCGACGACGATACGATGGAGGGCTACCTGCGCGACGAGCTTGTCCGGCGGGGCCAGACCCTCGCGACGATGGAGTCGGCCACGGGAGGGTTACTGACGAGCGTCCTCACCGATGTCCCCGGGGCGAGCGCCTACTTCAAAGGCGGTATGGTCACGTATCAGACGCAAACCAAGATCGACGCGGGCGTGGATCCCGCGGTCATCGAGGAGTTCGGGGTTGTTTCAGCGGAGACGGCGGGAGCTATGGCGAAAGCGGCCCGCGCCCGGTTCGCGACGGATTTCGGAATTGGGGTCACCGGCGTGGCCGGGCCGGACCCGGAGGATGGTGTGCCGCCGGGGACGGTGCACGTCGCGGTCGCGGGGCCGGGCGACGGGGTTTCGCATCTGACCATAGCTATGAACTCGGGGAGAGCGATGGTGAAGCGGCGGGCAGTGACGACGGCGCTGTTGCTGCTCCGGCGCGCGCTGATGGAAGGCGCGGGGTAGACTGCGCGCACTATAACGGAGGTATCAGCATGACGCAGGACAGCGGCGCGATTGTTACGGCTTTCGTCAAGGTATGGGACGAGCCGACGCCCTCGGGCGAGACGATTGGTTCGTTCTTCACCGAGGACGCCCTCTATCACAACATCCCGATGGCCCCGGTCCAGGGTCGCGATGCCATCGCAACAACGTTGACGGGGATGGCGGCCGGCGGATTTCGTTCGCTCGGGTGGGAAGTGACGCACCAGGTGGCCAGCGGCGACGTGGTGATGAACGAGCGCATCGACCGCTTCCAGTTGGCTGACAAGGCGCTTGCGATCCCGGTGATGGGCGTCTTCGTCCTGCGCGACGGGAAGATCGCGGAGTGGCGCGACTACTTCGACCTGGCGATGTTCCAGGATCAGATGAAGTAGCGGGCGCCCGCCCTACTCAAAAAGCGCAATGGCCGCGAGGACCTGGCCCACGTAGACCTTCGTCTCTTCATACATGCCGACCGCGTAGAGGGCATCGAAGCCCTGGTAATAGGCCGCGAGAGCCGTGCGCAGATCCCAGTTCGCCTGGATGAGGTGGTCGCGCAGAATTGCGGCGCCCATACGGGCGTTCGCGATGTAATTCACCTGGTAATCGACGGCGTCGGTAAGGCCGAGGTCGAGGGCCCACTGGCCCGTGCCGGGCGTCACCTGCATCAAGCCGAAGGCGTTGGCGTGACTGACGATGCACTGCTGCCAACCACTTTCGTGCCAGGAGAGGCCGAGCACGACCGAACGCGCGATCCCGTATTCGGCCGCCGCGTTTTCGAGGGCAACGCGGTATTGCGCCTTCGTCCCGGGGCGGCAGACGGGCCCGGGGACGGCCAGTACCTGCCCGATGGTCACGAGGTTTGGGTTCTCGATGCCGTTGATGCGCGTGATCTCATCAAGCGAGATTCCGTAGGTGGCGGCAATGCCGGCCAGCGACTCGCGTTCCTTGACGACGTGAGTAAAGGTCGCCTGCTGCACGGGGCCGGCGGCGCCCGGAATCTTTAGGACCTGGCCGGCGAAGACCGAATCGGCGCTGCTGAGGTGGTTCACCTGCACCCAGAGGTCGAGCGGGATGTTGTAGTGATCGGCGATGTGAGAGAGCGTTTCACCCGCCTGGACCGTATGCGCCCGCCCGCCTGGGACCGCGCCAGTTGACGGGGTTGAGGGACCGGGGCCGGGAGGTGTGGCCGAGCTCCCGGGCACCTGAAGAAGCTCGCCGACGTGGATCGCATCGGCGCTTGAGAGGCGGTTCAGTTCGACCCACATGGCGAGGGGGATGTTGTACTGGTCGGCGATGGCGGAAAGGGTGTCGCCAACGGCGACGGCGTGCGTCTTACCGCTCGGGACAAGCCCGAGCGGCGGCCGGGCCGGGGCGTCCGGAGCGGCCGCCGCGGCGGCACCCTCTGGAACCTGTAGCACCTGGCCAACATAGATGGCGTTTGCGTTACTGAGGCCGTTAAGGGCGATCCAGCGGGCCAGCTCGGTGCCGGAGGCGGTGGCGATGGCTGTGAGCGTTTCGCCAGCCTGGACGACGTAGGTCTGGCCGGAGGCGGTCGCAACGACGCCGCCGCCCGCATTCGCGTCGCGGCCGGGGACGCGAATGACCTGGCCGACACGAATGTCATCGGCGCTGGAGAGGCCGTTGACTTCGGCGAGCGTATCGACGGGGAATCCGTAGTGGGCGGCGATGCTCGAAAGCGTCTCGCCGGGGGTGACGACGTGGTCTTCGTAGGCGAAGGAGGAGCTGAGCGAGACGGCGAGGGCGAACCCGGCCGCGACGACCGCAAGAAGGCCGCTCCTGAACGCTTTCCGCGTAAGGACGCCCTCGACGGCGCCCGTTAGGTGACGATTTGTCACTAGAGGACCGGCAATTCTCCCACCATGGTTAACGATATACTGGCAAATCGTCCCGCAGGTCAACCGCGACGCGAAGATTTTGCAGAGCGTATACTCAATTCGTGGGATTTTATTACAATTCTGGCGGGCCACCCCCCGAAGAGAAGCAGGGCAGCCTCAAAGAGGTCGTGCTCATCACCTGGGTGGTGCTGAAGATGCTCGCCCTGCCGATGGCCATCCTGTTCGGCGGTGTGGCGGTGCTCGTGGGCCTCTTTTACCTGTTCAGCCTTAGTCCATTGGCCGGCCTATCCGCCATCGGTGTCGTGCTGCTCGCGGTGCTCGCGCGGGGTGTCTGGGAGTGGCGGCATCCGCCGGTGTTCAAGTAGTGGTGGGGCGGGCCGCCGCGCCTCGCATCGCTGAACAGGTTGCGCTGGTTCGCTCGCGCGTGGGCGCCGCATGCGAACGGGCGGGCCGTGCTCAGGGGTCGGTCACTTTGATCGCGGTCTCGAAGACCCAACCGGCTTCGGCGATGCTCGAAGCGGCCGCCGCCGGGATCGCTGACTTCGGCGAGAATTACGCTCAGGAAGCCATCCCAAAGCTAGAACGGCTGCAGGCAGCGGGCGCTCCGGGTCTGGCGATGCATTTCATCGGCCATCTGCAGACGAACAAGGCGCGGGTGGTGACCGAGCGTTTCGACCTGCTGCACACGGTGGACTCGGAGCGGCTGCTCGACGCGATCGCCGCCGCCAGCGGGGGAAGTCGGATCCGCTTGATGCTCCAGGTGAATACGAGCGGCGAAGCCACCAGGGGCGGGGTTGATCCATCGGCGCTGGGCCAACTCGTACGGCACGCGCGTTCGCTGAGTGAGATTGAACTCGTCGGGCTGATGACCATACCGGCGCCCTCCAACGACCCGGAACAGAACCGCCCGGCGTTCCGTTGCCTGCGCGAGCTAGCCCGGATGCACAGTCTCGCGGGCCTTTCGATGGGGATGACGGACGACTTCGAGGTAGCCATCGAGGAGGGTGCGACGCACGTAAGGGTGGGCCGCGCCATCTTTGGTGAGAGGTACTGATGCAGGTAGCGATTGTTGGCGGCGGGGTGATGGGCGAGGCGATGCTCGCCGCGGCGCTCGAGCGCGGGATTTTCGTGGCGGCGGATGTGACAATCGCGGAGATCATCGAGCCGAGGCGGGAGGAGTTGCGGGCCGCCTACGGCGTGTCCGTGGTTCCGACGCCGGGAGAGGCGACAGGCACCGCGGACCTCGTAGTCCTTTCGGTGAAGCCACAGGACGCGAAATCGGCGCGTGGGTCGCTCAAGCCGGGGGCGCTTCTGCTCTCCGTGATGGCCGGCGTCCGGCTGGCGACGCTGACCGCGGACTTCGCTCATCCGAACGTGGTCCGCGTGATGCCGAACACGCCGGTGGCGGCCAAGGCCGGCATGAGTGTCTGGACGGCGACCGCCGAGGTGACGGCCGAACAGCGGCGGACGACGCAATCGCTCCTCGAAAGCTTCGGCCGCGAGATCTACGTCGAGGATGAGAAGAAGATCGACATGGCGACGGCGCTCAGCGGAAGTGGGCCGGCTTATGTCTTCCTGGTGATTGAGGCGATGGTCGAAGGTGGCGTTGCCGTGGGACTGCCCCGCGCGCAAGCCCAGGAGATGGCGATCCAGACGGTGCTTGGTTCGGCCGTCTACGCCCAGGAGTCGGGACGCGACCCGGCTGTCCTTCGGGGCCAGGTCACCTCACCGGCGGGGACGACGGCGGCCGGGCTGCTGGAACTCGAAAAGGGGGCGCTCCGGGCGACGATCATCAAGGCGATCCGCGCGGCCCATCGCCGAGCTGTTGAACTGGGGGGGCCAGCGTGAACAACCAGGTCGCGACGGTGCTCGTCATCTTCTTGTACGTCCTCATGGGGTGCGTGCTCCTGCGCTCGGTGCTGAGCTTCTTCCCGTCGGCGGCTAATTCGCAGCTGGCCCGTCTGCTTTGGCAAGTGACGGAACCGATGATGGCGCCGATCCGCCGGATCCTGCCGCGGACCGGTGGCTTCGACTTCAGCGGGCTGATTATCATCATCCTCTTGCAAGTGATGGTCGCTGTCGTAAACCAGGCTGCCCAGAGATAGCGGAGGCGGCTACGAGCGGAGCTGGGCGCGGAGGCCCGCGGCCGCGAGCCGCACCTGGCGTGGCGCCGTGCCGCCGGGGATGTCGCGAGCGGCGAGCGCCGAATCGACATCGAGCAAGAGGATCTCCTCTTCGAAGAGTGGGCTGGCCGCGGCGTAAACGGGGAACGGAAGCCCGGCCAGTTCGCAGCCGCGCGTTTCGCACTCCCGGACAAGGCCGCCAACCACGCCGTGCGCGTCGCGGAAGGACAAGCCCTTCTTGACCAGGTAGTCGGCGACATCAGTGGCGAGGGAGAAGTTCTGGCCGGCCGCGACGCGCATGCGCGGCAAGTCGAACCGGAGGGCGGGAACCATGGCCGCGAAGATCCGGAGGGTTGGGATGACCACGGCGCGGGCTGCCTGCACCGACGCTTTGTCCTCCTGGAGGTCGCGATTGTAGGCGAGCGGCAGGCCCTTCATGGTGGTGAGCATCGCGATGAGTTCGCCGTAGACGCGCCCGGTGCGTCCGCGGGCGAGTTCGGCGACGTCGGCGTTCTTTTTCTGGGGCATGATGCTCGACCCCGTGGCGAACGCGTCCGGCAGCTTCAGGAATGCGAATTCGGCGGACGCCCAGAGGACGATCTCTTCCGCGAGCCGGGAGACGTGCATCTGGGTGGTCGCGCAGGCGAAGAGAAACTCGGCGACGAAGTCACGGTCCGCGGTCGCGTCGAGGCTGTTCCGCGAGACGGATTCGAATCCGAGTTCGGCGGCGACCATCTCCCGGTCGAGCGGGTACGGTGAGCCGGCGAGCGCACCCGAGCCGAGGGGCAGCACGTTCACCCGTTTGCGGCAATCGATGAAGCGGTCGCGGTCGCGGAGAAGCATCTCGCCGTAGGCCAGCAGGTGGTGGCCGAGAGTGACGGGCTGGGCACGCTGGACGTGTGTGTAGCCGGGCATGGGGTCGGCGGCGTGGGCCTCGGCGAGGCCGCAAAGGACTTCGATGAACTCCGTCGTCCCCCGGATCCCTTCGTCGCAGCATTCACGGACGAGCATGCGGTTGAGGAGCCCAACCTGGTCGTTGCGGGAGCGGGCGGTGTGGAGCCGCCCGGCGGATTCGCCGATCCGCTCGCGCAGGAGGACTTCGACGTGCGTGTGGATGTCTTCGAGTTCGGGACGCCAGACTACTTCGCCGCGCTGAAAAAGCGCCAGCACTTCGCCGAGCCCGCGGATGATGGCTGCGGCGTCAGTTTGGACGATGATGCCCTGTTTGCCGAGCATCCGCGCGTGGGCCACGGAGCCGGCGATGTCGTGCTCCCAGAGGTCCTGGTCGGCGCCGGCTGTATAGGCGGCCGTGAGGGCGTCCATCCCGGCGGCGAAACGTCCGCCCCACTGGCGCTGCTCGCCGCTCATTCGTGACACCCGGCGAGGACGGGAATATCGAGCAGTTCCTCCAATTCGTGAAAGACGAAGTCCGGCTCAACACCGTCCGCGTCGGGCGTCGAGACCCGCCAGGCCGTGCGGATGCCAAGCGCCTGGGCGCCGGCGATGTCCTGGGCGAGCGAATCTCCCACCATGAGGGCCTCCTCTGGATTGACCGCAAGGCGCTCGAGCGCGTGCTGGAACGGAGCGGGGTGCGGCTTGAGGTAGCCGACTTCGACGGAGACCGATTCGGCGTCCCAGCCAATGTCAAGCCCGGCATCCCGCAAGACGGCCCGGAAGCGGACGCCACCGAAGGCCCGGTTCGTGACGGTGCCGAGGAGGAATCCGCGCGTGCGGAGCTCGAGAAGGACCTCGACGGCATCGCGGAAGGCTTCCTTGCC
>JANXYE010000366.1 GCA_025350285.1 Chloroflexota bacterium | reverse complement strand
CTTCGCCGGGCGCCAGGAAGAGATGCCGGAGCCGGGCTACTACACCTGCTGGAACCGCCTGAACGCGCCGCTGCTCATCGTTCGCGGCGAGGATCGGAAGCTGCGCGCGTTTCGCAACCGGACGGTGAACGACCGCTTCGTGGTCCCTGAACCAGATGAGAGCCACCTCGCGCGGGAGGTCGAGTTCGATTCGGCCGGCCACAACCTCAAGGTCCAGGACGAGTTCCCACGCCGGCGGTTCGAGGGCAACGTCATCCGCGGCGCCGATGGACGTACGTTCGACCTGACCGGCCGCGCGAAGGATGCCGGCCTGGACCTCGAAGAGGTGCGCTGCGAGACGTGGGCCGGCTGGGTCTTCATCAACCAGGGCCAGAGCGCGCCTCCGCTGCTCGAATGGCTGCACCCACTCCCGGAGCAGATGGCGATGTTCCAGGGCGAGAAGCTGCGTATGATCGACCGCCGCTGGACGATCATCCCATGCAACTGGAAGGTCACCGTCGAGGCGTTCCAAGAGGTCTACCACTTCAAGCACATCCACCATAAGGGCGGCGTTTCGTTCCTCGACCAGCGGGGCGCGACGATGGGCCTCCTGCCGAACGGCCATTCGCGCATGATCACGCCCATGGCCAAGCGCGCGGCCGAGATGATGGGGATGGCGGACCAGTTCGACTGGCGCCACGACGTGAGCCGCCAGCCGCCGAGCCCGGTGTTCAAGGACATCCCCACGGTCAACGGGATGACACGGGCGACGAGCACCGCCTTTAGCGCGTTTCCGAACCTGATCACGCCAGTCAGCGCGACGGGCATGCCGTTCCTGCTCGCCTGGCCGATCGATGTGCAGAACACGCTCTACGAATGGGTCACCTTCTGCGTGGACTGGGGCGATGGGCCGTCGCCCGTGCGCAGTCCGGAGTGGCAGGCGAAGCTAAGCGGCTTCGATGTCGTGATGGAAGAGGACACGCGCAACATGGCCCCGATGCAGAAATCGCTGAACTCGCCAGGACTCACGGGGATGCCGATCAGCTACCAGGAGCGGCGAATCTGGAACTGCGCCGAACAACTCGACCGGATGATCGGACCAGAGCACATCCCGCCGGCGCTGCGCATCCCGGAGCTTCTCGCGCCATACGTGGAACGATAAGCGCGGTGGGCACGAGGGCGCGCGTCGTTGTTCTCGAAGGCGACTTCGGGGTGATGAAGATCGAGGAGGTGGTCCTGCCACCGGTGGGGCCGAGGCAGGTACTCCTCCAGGTGTACGCCGCGGGCGTGAGCCATGTGCAACTCCACCAGGTGGCGGAGACACAGGACCGGCCGCGGCTGATCGGCGAAGAGGCGGTCTGCCGCGTAATGGAAGCTGGCCCGGGCGTGACCCACGTCGCTCCGGGCGACCTGGTGGTGGTCTCGCCGTACGAGGCGCCGGGCGCGCCGGCCGGCGAGGTCAGCATCGAACTGGAGGACGGGGCCACGACCGTACCCTCCAGGCTCTTCACGTTCGCAACAAACGCCATCATCGACGCACGATTCGTGTACCCGCTCGCGAAGATTACGGACCGGGAGGCGGCGGCAATCCTCGGGTCGACCGTCGTCGATGGAGCGGGCGCGGTGCTCCGGGCCGGCGTCAGCAGCGGGAGCTCGGTCGCCATCTTTGGGGCATCGGGCACGGGCCTGGCGGCGGTCGAAGCGGCGCGCAACGCCGGAGCGAGCCCAATCATCGTCGTGGACCGGAGCGATAAGCGCTTGGCCATCGCCGCGAAGCTCGGCGCGACCGAGACGATCAACGCCACGACAGAAGCCGCGAGCGCGCGCATCCGAGAACTCTGCCCGGGAGGCGTAGCTTTCCTGTTCGAGCACAAGCCGGTAGCGATTCAAGGCGAAGACGCCGTGACGGGCATCAGCTTCAATACCCACGGCGAAACCGTCCTGCTGCCCTGCGACAAGATCATTATCGCCATCGGCCAGGTGAGCCGAACCCCTGACTGGCTAACGCAGCTTGGCATTGTTGCTACGGAGCAGGGTGCAATGACGGTTGACGAATTAGGTCGCACCGGACACCCCAAAATCTATGCCGGTGGCGACAACACCCTGGGA
>JANXYE010000302.1 GCA_025350285.1 Chloroflexota bacterium | reverse complement strand
CAAGCCGACGACCACCAGGCCGTGCGCGAACAGGAGGTGAATGAGCTGCAGCAGCGTGGCCTCTATCCCTCCCGAGCGCGAGTACCCGGCCGTGAATGCCGCCCCAACCTTACCGGCCAGCTCGCCCGTCTCCCAGAGGTCGCCGCTGTAGTCGAACCAGTCCTTCAGCTTGCCCGTCATCCCGCTCCAGTTCGGCGAGCCGAGGATGATAGCGTCCGCCCGCAGGAGGTCCGGCACGGTCGCATCATCGATCCGCCGCCGCACGCACACGGCCCCCGCATCAAGGACGCCCGCCTCGATGCCTTCCGCGAGCTGCTCCGTCAGCCCGCCGCGGCTGTCGTAGAGGAGAAGGACCTGAGCCATAGTCGTCCTTATGCCTTCCGGTGGATTGGCGCCGCGATGCTTAGCGCGCCGTCCCGGCTATCTTCAGGCCGGACATTCAGCGGAGCATCGTCGCGAGCGTTACAAGTTCGAAGCCACGAGTCTGGAGGACACGAATGATCGCGGGCAACGCATCGAGTGTGTTGTAGCCGCCAAGGTGCATGAGCACAATCGAGCCTCCGGTCACCCCCGTAGCCACTTTGCTTACCATTTCGGCGGTCGTCGGGCCGCCATCCGCCTCCGGCTTCCAGTCGATCGTGTCGATGTCCCACATGACCGTGTAGGAGTAGCCGGCGGCGGCTACGGTATCGACGACGGCGCCATCTACGCCGCCGAACGGAGGCCGGAAGAACGGCCGGGGGCTCACGCCGGTGTACTTCGCGAGCGACTTCTCCGTGCGCACAAGCTCGTCGCGCATCTCAGTCGCCGAGAGAGTTTGGAAGTCCGGGTGAGAGTAGCTGTGGTTGCCCAGCGCAAACAGGTCACGGTGAGCATCGACAAGCCGCAGCACATCACGCCCGGCCTCCGTGTTGACGTTATCCGCCATCGCACCCGTCATGAAGATCGTCGCCTGTATGCGGTTGGCGACCAGCCAATTCACGATATCGCGGGCCGGCTCGACCCGCCCACCCATGTCGAACGTCAGGGCCACCATCTTCGACTGCCGTGGCCCATGGTCGATGCGCGCACCCGAGGCGGGAGCCGGCGTTGAAGCGGGCCGAGTCGTTGGCGTCGAAGTCCGACGGGCGGTGGGTGCCGGAGTGGTCGCGGTAGGGGTGGCTGGCGCCTCGCTGCGCCTCGGCGTCGCCGCCGGTGAGCGTGCCGGCTCCGGCCACGGTGTCCAGGACGCTAGCGCGGCCGGAGTGGCCGAAGAAGCTGGCGAGGGGATTGCGGTGGTCTGGCCTGAGCTCCCGCCGCACGCCGCCGCCGCCGCCCCAACGAGCACAACAACAACTACGAGCGCGAATCGTATCCCCACAGAGACAGCATATCGCCGCACGAGATCCGCCGTCAGTCGCACCCAGGTCGCAACGCACCGAGCCCAGCGACCCAATTTCGCGGCCCGGCTCGGGGTGCAGCCGACGGCTGAGGCATTCGGGTTGCAAGTTGAGCGCGGCAAGGACGCTACCGAAGTCAGGCGTTCGGAAGCTCGGCCGAGGAGACGGATCTGAGCCATCCGGCGGCCTCCCGCTCCAGCACGGCCGTCACGTCGTGGAAGCTTTCGAAAGGGTAGACGCGCGGGTGTCCGTCCTTCAACCGCTCCCACAGCGTGGATCGCGCGAAAACCGCCCCGGCCAGCCGCGCCGCTTCCACATCCGACTCGCCGTCGCCGGCGTAGACGACGAAGTCCCCGGCCGCCTGGAACGCGCGCGCGTAGGAAACCTTGAAGCCATCGGCGACCTCGATGCCTCTTGGGCTGTTGTAGCGCACGCGCCAGCGAAACTCCGAGTTCGTCCGGCCCATGTGCCTCGCCGCCCGCGTGAGCCCTATCTGGTCGAGCACCGGGTTCACATAAAAGTCGAACCCCAGGCTCACGATAGCCACAACCCAGCCATTCCAGTGTGCCCAATCGGTGAGTTCCAGCAGCCCCTCTCGCGGACGCGCGACCTCGAGCACGAATGATTCTATCTCGGCGCGCGTGAGCGTGGGTTCGAACTGGTCGAGGGCCGCCGCGTTTGCCTGCTCGACCGTCAGTCCGGCCCGCCGCCGGGCCTGATGTTCCTCCCAGGCGGCAGGCCCACTGAACCGTTCGAACACCTGCTTCGCCGTATTGTCGAGCACAATCGTGTCATCAAAATCCAGGCAGAGCACGTTCGCCATCCCCCGAGGTTACGCCGCCCTGGGGCTACACTCGCCGGGTGGACATCGCCCGCTCCCGCTACCTTGTCTCCAGCGCCGGCCGTGCCGCGCTGTCCGCGCTGGACCCGGAGCTCGGCAGGCTGGATCCGGTGGCGCTGGCCACGCATCTCCGCCGCGAGTTCGCCGCAGCGGAGGCATCCGCCCTCGCCGAACAGCTGAGCCTTCGCGTGAAGGCCGAGG
>JANXYE010000276.1 GCA_025350285.1 Chloroflexota bacterium | reverse complement strand
CGGGCATCACGTGGCCCTTACCCGGCTCGAACTCGCGGACGAGATCGCGCAATTCCTGGACGGTTGGCTCAGCCTGCATGAGCCCATCCTCGCTTGTGAAAGGTGCCACGAATGGTAGAGGGGGGAGGCGTTAGACGTTAGGGGTTAGGGGCCGTTGCGGCGGAGGAATGACGCGATCGCAGTGAAGTAGGGGACGAGCCCGACCCAGAGCAGGTCGTTGTGGCCCGCCCCGGGAATCACGACGATCTCGCGGTCGGTGGCGGCGAGCAGGGCGTACAACTCTTCGGCCACGGCCAGCGGCACAAGGTCGTCCTGTTTGCCGTGGATGATGAGTGCCGGCCGCTGGATGGCCCGGATCTTCGCTTCGTGGGCGGCCGAAAGCGCCTGGGCTTCGTCCCCTGAGATGCTTGCCCCCAGGTAGCTCACCACCCGCCGCAGACTGGCCGCGCCGCTTTCGATAATCACCCCGGCGACTCGCTCCGCCGCGTTGGCGGCAATTTCGAGCGCGGGGTGGCTCCCAAGACTCCGGCCCATGACGAACCGGGCGCCGGGAAAGCCCAGTTCGTCGAGCATTTCCTGAAACCGCGCCGCGACCGGGTGTGCATCGCCGGCGAGCGTGGCGAACGAGGGGCGCCCTCCGCTTCGGCCGTAACCGCGAAAATCGACCACGAAGAGGTTCGCCGATGCTCTCTCGTGGTAGAGCGGGGCGATGTCGTCGTGGTCGCCCACGACCTCGCCGTTGCCATGGAAATACAGGATCGTCGGCCACGCCGCGTCAGCCGCGTAAAGCCGTGCCCCGAGGGTCACGCCGGGCGCTACCTCGATGTCGTAGTCGCGGGCCCCATCGGGCGCGTCCGAATCGTCCGGGCGGGGGAAGAAGATGCGCGCGGATGCGCCTTCGCGGTCGAGCAGCGAGTAGTCGGGCGGGTTCATCGGCCTCAGTCTACGCCCGGGCAGCCGGCGACGGGATCGGCTCGACATCCGCCATGTCCCCGACCATCAGCCCAGCGACCTGCTCGCCGAGGCGCAGCGAATAATTCTGCCCGCGGTCCTCGGGATACACCTGCGTCGTGTTCGCGAGGTAGAGACCGCCTACGCCCGTGCGCATCTCGGGGATCTGCTTCGCATAGTTCGTCGTGATCACCGGCTGGCCACCCGGATCCTTGAACAGCCACTTCTGCCGCAGCCACGAAGGGTCGAAGAGCGGGTTGATCTTCTTGATCCCGCTGAGGTAGCTCTCGAAGACTTCGTCGGCGCTCATCGCGAGCACGGGGTGGCCTGGAGGGATGTAGTTCGAAAGGTAGACGATGTGGTTGCCGCCGTACTCTTCGGGCGGCATGAAGTTCGTGTGTTCGATGCAGGCCACGAAGGCGAGGTCATCGGCGACGCTGAGCCAGTAGGTGTCGCTCACCGGGCGGTCCAGCGCGAGTACGAGGCACGTTGCCCACTGGTATTTCACCTTGTCGAGCACGGCGGCGTAAGCCGCGGGCAGGGCCGGGGCGATCTTGCGCGTGATGATGTTCGGTGTCGTCATGAGCACCTGGTCGAAGGCGTGGAGTTCGCCCCCCGCGCGGATCCCGCGCACGGAACCCTCTTCGACCACAACCTCCTCGACCAGCGTGTTGAGGTGGATTACGCCGCCTTCAGCGCGGACATGCTCGCCGAGCTTTTCGATGTAGCGGTTGAACGAGCCGCTCAGGTAGCCGAGTTGTTCCTTCAAGCCGCCGGCGCCTTTACGCGACGCGAAGCGGAGGTAGACCTTCCCCCAGAGCCAGACCATGCCCACGTTGTCGGCTTCGTCCGCGAACTTGCCGCGCAGCAGCGGGCCCCATACGCCATCGAACCCCGCCTTGCCGACCGCCCGCTCCATCCACTTGCGGGCGGTGACGCCTTCGTACTTCTTCCAATCGTGTTGGCGGCGAAGCCAGAGTGCCGCGAGCCCCAACCGCACGCGCGACGCGATCGGGACAGCGCTGTACTTCACCAGGTCCAGGGGCGTGACGAACGGGAAGATTCGCCCCTTCCGCAGGATCGCCGACTTCGACTCGATCCAGCGCAGGTCGGCGCCGAGCCCCATCTCTTCGATGTAGCGGATGCAGACCGTGTCGTTCGTGAATATGTGGTGGTAGAAGCACTCGATTCGGTTGCCGCCGACTTCGAACGTGACGACCTGACCGCCGACATCCGGGCGGCTTTCGAAGATGGTGACGGAATGGCCCTGCTCCTGGAGCACCTTCGCGGCCGAAAGCCCAAGGACACCCGCGCCGACTATGCCGACGTTCAACGCATCACCCCGTAGCTCCAGTTCAAACGATTCTCGCCGGTTCTTCGGCCAGATCTACGTGCGTGATCCGCCGGAACGAGACGCCGAAACTCCACAGGAGGATCAACCCGAGGATTGTCGTCGGGATGAGGATGAACGCATGCGAAACGACTGAATAGGCGCCGGCCGTCGCGCCATTTACGCCCGCGCCGGTGAGGACGAGTTTGACGGCCCATTCGAACGGCCCCGTCCCGCCGAAGAACGTCGGGATGATGATGGCCAGGTTCGCGGCGGCAAGCAGCAGGCAGTAGTGGCCGAAGCCCACACCGAGGTCGAAGCCCTGACCGACGATGGCATAAGCCGACGCTTCGACGAGCCACGCAACCGCGCTAAAGAAGAGCACGAGCGCGAGCGAACGGGGGTCGTGCACGGACCGCAGGCTGACCACCAGGTTGTCGGCCATCTCATC
>JANXYE010000244.1 GCA_025350285.1 Chloroflexota bacterium | reverse complement strand
CCGGGTACGAACCGGGCGCCGTTATCCGCGAGCGCTGCGGCCTTCGCCCGGTGCGGACGCGGGTGCGGTTGGAACGCGAGGGCCGGGTTGTACACAACTATGGACACGGCGGAGCGGGCTACACGCTCTCGTGGGGCTGCGCGGAAGAGGCGCTGGCCCTCGCCGGCGGCGCATAGCCAGGAACCAACGAAGCGGCCGCCCCTGCAAGGCCGGCCGCTTCGCTGGAGAGAACCTGGGGGCCTTTAGCCGGCCGGGGTGCCAAGCGTGACAGAGAGTGTCATTTGCTTGGCACCGCGGTAGATGACGACCTCGACGGTCTTGTTCGGCTCTTCGCGGATCATTTGAACGGCAAGGTCGGATTCGGTGTGGATGGCGACGCCGTCGATCTTCGTGATCACGTCGCCGCTGCGCAGCCCGGCCTTCTCGGCGGGGCTCCCGGGAGCGACGCTATCGGCCCCGCTGAGGTAGACGCCGCGCGTGTCCTCGGGGATGCCAAGGTCACGCGCCTTGGCCGGGCGAAGCGCTTCGAAGCGCTGGATCCCGAGGAAGCCGCGGGTCACCGCGCCGCTGGCACGGATATCGTCGTAAACGGCCTTCACCGTGTCGGAGCCGACAGCGAAGCCGATGCCGTTGGCCGTGCCGCCAGTTGTCGGGTCCGGAGCGAGGGCCGTGTTCACGCCGATCACCTGGCCGGAGAGGTTGAGAAGCGGGCCGCCGCTGTTGCCGTGGTTGATGGCGGCGTCGGTCTGGATGGCGCCGCTCGCGGGCGAACCTTCGGTGATCGCGCGATTCTTCGCGCTGACAATCCCGCGGGTGACCGAGTACGAGGCGCCTTCGCCTGCCTTCAGGTCGAGCGCATAGCCGATGGCGACAACATCCTGGCCGACGACAACATCGTCGAGCTTGCCAAGCGTGAGCGCCGTGAACGGTTCGTTGCGCGTGAGCTTGACGACGGCGATGTCGGCGCGGCCGTCGGCGCCGACCACTTTGCCGTCGAGCGTTGTCCCATCACTGAGGGTCACCTGGACCGTCGCCTGCGCGCGGCCGGCCGTACCCTGGACGACGTGGTTGTTGGTTATCAGGTAGCCATCCGTGCTGACAATGAACCCGGTGCCGACCCCAGTTGTCGTCTGGATACGGACAATGCTCGGGTCAGCGAGCTTCACGACATCGGCGACGGAGAGTTGGGTCGTCTGGCTGACGGCCGTCTGCCCGGCCGCGGCGGACGGCTGCGCCTGCGCAGTGGAAGAGGATTGGCTGGTCGTCGTGGGCTGGGTGGCGGCCGGCTTCACGACGGGCGCCGACGTGACCGAGGTGGTCGCCGCCGCCTTCGCGTTGGTATCGATGGTGGCGGCCTTATCGGAACAGGCCGCCGCCCCGAGCCAGAGTCCGATGGCCGCCAGGCCGGTTACGGCCGGCGCCAAATAGCGTTTCATGTGTCACTCCCCGCGTGGTCTTGTGTCGAGTGTCGGCCACCGATTGCAAACGCCTCGTAAACCGTGGAAGCGGCGGGTAAAGGGTTCAGGCCCTCAGTGCGGGTGCGGTGTATGATTCAGCGCGGGCTCATCTATGACGTGGCAAGGCAATCCAGACGTTTCCGCGGCGCGTAACCTTAACACCAGCGGCGACACCAGCGCTCTCCGCCAGGGCGCCGATGACTTTGCCAGTTGGCCGGATAACTCATTGATGACCGCAATCGTCGCCCGAAACGAATCCGCCTTCGCCGTCCTCTACGATCGGTATGTGGATCTCGTGTATTCAGCTTCGCTGCGGGTGCTGGGCGATGCGCAACTGGCGGAAGACGCAACGCAGGACATTTTCGTACGGCTCTGGCGGCGACCCGAATCGTTCGTGGCGGAACGTGGACGGTTCGTGAGTTGGCTCATGAGCGTCGTACGCAACCGGGCTGTCGATGAGCTGCGGGCGCGCGGACGGCGGCGGCGGCGCGAAGGAGGGCCGGGCTCCGAAGGTGACGAAGAGACCCTGGCGGCGCTGCCGTCCGACACAGACGACCCACTTTCGACGGCGCAGCTGCACGAAGAGCAGGTGGTGGTGCGGGGCGCCCTTGTCTGCCTGCCGCCGGACCAGCGGGTGGCGCTCGAACTGGCCTACTTCAGCGGGCTCACGCAGCAGGAGATCGCCTTGATGCTGCACGAGCCGCTGGGCACGGTGAAGACGCGCATCCGGCTCGGTATGCAGAAGCTGCGCCGTTCGCTGCGCGGGCAGGTATAGCCCGGCCATGGAGAGCACACACGTCACCCAGGAACAGGCGGACGAATTCGCCATCGGGTCGTTGCCGCCCGAGGTGGCCTACGCCGTCATCCTGCACGCGGACACTTGCGCCGCGTGCCGAGACATCGTGGGTGAAAGCCAGAGAGCGGCGGCCGCGCTTGTGATCGGTCTGCGGCGATACGCGCCGCCGGAGCGGCTGAAGGGGCGCGTGCTGCGTGACGCGGGCATCACCCGCCCCGGCCCCGTGGCCTGGGCGGCGAGGCTGCTCACGGCGGGCGCCGGGATTGCCGCCGTCGTGGTCGCGATCGCCTCGTTCGCGGGCCTCGTTTCGCTTCGCGGCCAGGTGGATGAACTGCGCGATGGCAACGCCCAACTACAGACGAACATCGACGGTGCGCTCCCGACAAAAGTTGAACTCGCGGCGCTCACGCGGCGCCTTTCGGACACGGAGAAGAACAACGCCGACCTGCTCGCGGCGGCCCTAGGAGACCGCGAACTCCTGCTGGCGCTCCTCTCGCCGGACAGCGATGTGGCCGATGTCATCCCGGTCAACGACTCGGTCAACGCTATCGGGCGGTTTGTTTGGGACGATGCGCAGAAGAAGGTCTGGTTCGTGGCGAACAAGTTGGCCGCAACCCAGAAGGACCAGACCTACCAGTTATGGGTTAACTCGGGCGGCCGGTACATCAGTCTGGGGACGTTTAACCCGGACGCGGCGGGCTACGCGCGCTACGAAACAGTGGTACCACAGGGGCTCAAGTCGTACGAAAGCGCGGTCGTGACGATCGAGACGGCGGGCGGCGCCAGCGAACGGTCGGGGCCAAGCGTGTTCGTGACGGACCTGTCGCGCATCCGCCGGTAGGGCGCGCCCTCACCCCCCGACCCCCTCTCCCGACTTCGCGGGCGAGGGGGAGCCAGCGACGTACCGGCGCGCGGTCAATAGCCGATTGCCCAGCGCCTCGCACGCGTCCTTCGCCGCCGGACCACCGATAAGGACGGCCTTCGCCCATGTCTCCGCGCGCCAGCATTCTTGGCCCCAAACGCTGACCTGTGAGTAGGGCGACTCCGCTGGGAGCCCGGTGCGCGGGTCGATCAGGTGATGAGCGGCCTCTCCGGAATCGGTCGTCCAGCGGCGTTTCCTGGTCGTCGAGGTTGCCAGCGCGCCGCGCATGGGGCCCTCCCAACGGTCGGGGCCGCCGTCCGGGTCGGAGATGGACACCAGCCAGCCGTCGATTTCGGCTTCCTCGCCTTCGCAGCGCAGGTCGCCGCCGGCATTGAGGAAGACGTTCGGCGTGCGCCGGCGCATAAGTTCGATACCGAGGTCCACCGTCCAGCCTTTGACGATACCACCGAGGTCCAGCTGACCCTCAACAAGGCGCACACCGTGTGGCCCGAAATCCAGGCAGGCGCGCGGATCGGGGACGGCCTGGGCGCGAGGCGAGCCTCCCCCGACTTCGGGGAAGGTGCGGGAATACCCCGCGTCCGAGAGCGCCGGGAGGATCATCGGGTTGTAGAGGCCCGCCGTGAACTCGTAGGCATCGAGGGCGAGGCGGCAGGCGGCGAGGAACCGGCCGTCGCTGATCGACTCGCCGCGATTGAGGGCGGAGAGGAGGCTCGATTGACGAAACCGGCTGAAGCGCTGCTCCTGCTCTTCGAAGAGCAGGCGAATGGAGACGAAGACATCGAGCGGCGGTAAACCATCGGTTTCGATGAGGATGTCGATATCGGTGTTCATCGCCCGAAAGCTCTCGCCGTGCTGCATCCGCTGAGTGTAGGCCGGGGCCGCGCCGCGAGTGCATCGCGCGGGTGATAAGCGGGTGTGCGCCGGATTTTTGCGCGATGAGTGGGACCGACCCGCGCCGTCCGCCTGGCCGCGAGTGGCGAACGAGCGGTTCGTTCACGCCGTGCCACGCCCGACCCCTCGCAAGAATCTGACGGCCACCCGTGATAAGCCACCGAACCGGCCAGGGGCGGGAAGACGCCCGCGAGTTCAACCGTCAACATGAATGAGGCGAATAGTCGCCCACGCGCAGGAGGGAACGGTTTGACGGTTGATACACCAGCGGCGGCGAGGTTCCGGCCGCTGGCCGGAATGGCGGAACTACAGGGCCTCTTCGAGCGTACGGGGGACGACCCATCGGTGATTTTCCTGCACGACCCGTACTGCCCGATCAGCGCGGACGCCTGCGAGGAGATGGAAGGCGTGCCCGGCGGGTCGTGGGTGATCGATGTCTCGCGCCAGGACGACCTGAAGCGCGAAGTGGCGCGGCGGACCGGAGTGCGGCACGAATCGCCACAGGTGTTCGTCCTGCGGGAGGGGACGGCGGTGTGGCATGGGTCGCACTACGCGATCACACGGCAGGCGGTGGCCGCGGCGGTGGGCGGGTAGTGGCCTAACCGCTGGCCGGCTGGAGTTATTGTGGCAAGGCCCGAAAACCCAGTAGTCTTGCGCCGCGAGCGAGACGCGCGAGGCTGAGGCTCGCGCTGGAGGACCAATCATGGGCTCCGTGAAGTACGCGACTGCGCTCCCTGGGAGCGACAACGCCGAACGCCATCAGCGAGAGCTCGGGGAAGCGCTGAAGGCGGTGCCGTGGGCGCCGGCGGGCCTCACGGCGACGGACGATTCGCCGGAGGGCCGCGCCTCGGCTCTGCTGGCGTGGGCGGACGGCCACGGGGGCGTCGAAGCCGACGCAATCATCGCCAGCCTGCGCCCTCTGCTGCTCAAGCACCTGGATGAAGACCTCGCCTCCGGGATGCCGCGGATGCAGGGCTTCGCGGCCGACCCGGGGAGGTCCACCTGATCGCGGGTGGACGCGACGTCCCGGCGATTGGGACGGCCGTGCAGCACGCCTGGGTGCGGTCGCTGGCGGGGATGATTTCGTGAGCGGGGAAGCCGCCGACGTCCTCGCCGCGCTGGGACGGGCCGCTGCCGGCGTGGTCCGGGACGCGCCAGAAGCCGACCGGAATGGGGCTTTAACGCCAGCGATGGCAGAGGT
>JANXYE010000218.1 GCA_025350285.1 Chloroflexota bacterium | reverse complement strand
CGTCAGCCACGGCTGCCGCGGAGCGCGCTAGTGCACGCACCGGCAGCCCGGCGCCGGTGAGCCTCGTGCCGCCTGAGACGCGCGCTCCGTTCGAGTTCGAGCCACCGCCCGATCCACCCGGCGCGCCGCCGCCAGCGTTTTCAGCTTCCCCACCACAGCGGAGCCCGCTGCCCGTCAGCGACATCCCGGCGACAGTGCGGCGCGGATTCGACTCTGGACCCGCGGCGGATTCGGCGCGGGCCCCGCTGGCGGATCCTGGCGAGCGACCGGCAACGCCTCCTACGACGCCTGCAGGCTCGGTCCGGAGCGGGCGCCGTTTCACCGTCGGCGAACCGCGCGCGGAGGAACTGACCAGGGCGGTAACGGCGGCCGAGGCGCCCGTGCATAGGGTGCCGGCGAGGTTGACGGCTGAGGCCCGCCCGCCCGGGACCGCGAGCCCAACCTCTCCCACACTTTCAGGCCCAATGCGAACACTGCCGGTCGTGGCTGGCCAGATTCTTCGCCGGCAGGTCGAAGGTACCCGCACGAGCGCGGCTCCACCGGCGCCGCCAATCTCGGCGATCGCACGGCGGAGCGAGGCGGCGGCGGGCGTCGATGTTGCACGGCTCAGCTCGCCGAACAGCAACGCGGCGGCGGGGGTCGATGTTTCACCGATCAGCTCGCCGAACAGCAACGCGGCCGCGGGCGTCGATGTTTCGCCGCCCATCTCGCTGACCAGCACGTCGGCTGCGGGCGTCGAACTTTCGCCGCCCATCTCGCTGACCGGCGCTGAACCTCCCGGCGCGGTCCTTACCCCAGGCGGACGGCCAGAGATCGGGGGCCATCCCGTGGCGGGTGATGTGTCGTTGCCGCTTCTCATCGAACATTTGCCGGCGCCGATCGCCGTTGAGGAGGCGTTCAGCGCGCCCACCGCCAATGCTGCGCCCGAAGCGGGCCTCCGGCCAGATCTGATGGCAACACCCTCGCTCGCGCAGTCGTCGCGGGCTTTGGAGACGGCAGCAGCACGTGGTCTGGGCCGGGCGGAGCGGGCGCCCGCGACGACTTCCGCGCCACCAGCGCTCCGGGATCGTCTCGCGGCGCCAGCCGGCGCGAATTCGCTCGCACGTGCTTCGGGGACGGCCGAACGGGCAGCGGCCAAGGGATCGGCGCTCCCGGCGGCGGCGGGGCCACTCTCGGCCCCAGCGGTAGCGATATACCGGAACGTCGATACCGCGGCGGCGACGCACGAGGCCTCGCCCAGGAGGGACCCGCTGCCCCTGCCGCCGGTTGGGATTTCCTCAGGGACAGCCGCCAGCCGCACGGCGGGCGGGGCGCCAGAGGGGGACGTTGAGGCGTTCGGCTCGCTGCGGCTGGGCGTCGCGGGCGTGAGAGCGGCCGGTGGCTCGCCCGCGGCCGGCCGGGTCATCATTCAGCGCGCGCCGGACGGTGAGTCCTCCGAGGCCGCTGCAACGATGCCTGAGTCTGTGTCGGCGACGGCCGGCGGATCGGGCGAGCCGGCCCCAGCGGCGGGGCCGGATATCGACAAGCTGGCGGAACGCGTCTGGCAGGTGGTCCGGCGCAAGCTGACCCTCGAGCGCGAGCGGCGGCGGGGCATGCCCTGAGCCGTAGGAAATGGTTGGCGCGACATGAACGGTTGTCCGCCTTCGCCCAAGAGCGTACAAGGGTAGGGTTATGGCTCTTGAGAAGGCGAGCATCCGCAACACGGACGGCGGCGACCCGGTCGTGTTTCAGTTCAACCCGACCGAGTACACGTTCGCCAAGCAGGTGGGATGGAAGGAAGCGGACACTGGCGGAGCGGACGTACCGAAATCGACGTTCACGGGCGGGAAACCGATCGTCCTCACGCTCAAGCTCTTCTTCGATACGCGCGAGACGGGCGAGGATGTGCGCAAGAAATACACAAACAAACTCTGGGCGCTGGCGCTCGTGACGCCCGGCAAGAAAGACGCGAAAACGAAAAAGGGCCGGCCTCCCGTTGTCGAGTTCCAGTGGGGAGAGGTCTGGACCTTCAAAGCGGTCGTGACGAGCATCACTTCGAACTTCACGGTGTTCGACGAGACGGGGACGCCGGTACGGGCGACCTGCGACATCCAGTTGAAGCAGGTGGAAGATCCCAACAGCTACCCGTTCCAGAACCCCACATCGGGAGGCGCGGCCGGGCACCGGACGCGGGTGATGAGCCAGGGCGAACGGCTGGATTCGATCGCGGCCCAGGAATACGGCGATGCAACGCAGTGGCGCCACATCGCCGAGGCGAACGACATAGACGACCCGTTGCGCGTGCGGCCGGGTGTGACGCTGCGTTTGCCGCCACCCACGGGCCTCTGATATGTCGTCCGTCATCCCGCTCCAACCCCAGTTCTACCTGGAACTCGGCGGATCGCCGGCGCCAACGGATCTGCTCACGGACCTCGCCCGAATCGAAGTCGATCTCAGCCTCTATATGCCGGATTCGTTCACGATCGAGATCCACGACGAGCGGTTCCGGTGGGCCGGCGACAATCTCCTGAAGATCGGCCAGGAGGTGCAAATCGGAGCGCGGGCGGCGGAGGAAGAGCGCGGCCCTTCGGAGAAGCTGCTGATCGGCGAAATCACCGCCGTCGAAGCGAACTACGACGAATCGGGCGTGCCAACCGTCATCGTACACGGGTATGACCGCGCCCACCGGCTGCACCGGGGCACGCGCGTGCGGGCGTTTTCGCAGGTAACGGACAGCGACGTGGCTTCGACGATCGCACGGGAGCGCGGCCTGACCGCCGAAGTGGATGCGACAACGCACGTCTACAGCCAGCTTATCCAGGACAACCTGACGGACTTTCAGTTCCTCACGGAGCGCGCCCGGGCGGTCGGATTCGTGTTCGCCCTGGAGCAACGGAAGGTCGTCTTCAAGAAGCCCGGCAACGTGACCCGCCCGGTGGTCGAGCTGGACTATCGAACGTCGCTGCTTGAGTTCCGCACCCGGCTGACGGTTTCCGCTCAAGTCCCGGAGGTAAGTGTCCGCGGCTGGGATCCGGTGGCCAAGCGAGCGCTCATCGGGCGGGCGAGTTCGGTGGACTTTCAGACGGCGAAAACTGGCTGGGCGAAGCGCGGATCGGCGATTGCGGGGCAGATGATGGGCACGACGCAGGCTTCGGTGCTCGTCAGCGACGCGCCGATTAGCTCCCAGGCGGAAGGGGACGCGATGGCCCGTTCGCTGCTCTCCGAACGCTGGAGCAACGACCTGCAGGCGGAGGGCGTCGCCGTCGGGCACACGGGCATCCGGGGCGGGACGATCGTGAAAGTAGACGGCATCGCGCCGAACTTCAACGGCGAGTACTTCGTCACGCGGGCACGGCACGTCTTCGAAGCGAGCGGCGAATACCGCACGTTATTCACGGTCGGCGGGTTCGGCGCGGACACGACGGCGGATCTGTTGTTCGAAAACGCGGCGGTCATCGAACGCCAATCGACAGCGGTGAGCCGCGGGCTCGCGATCGCGCTCGTCACGAACAATGAAGACCCGGAGAAGCGCGGACGCGTGAAGGTAAAGTACCCATGGCTGGGAGACGACATCGAGAGCTTCTGGGCGCCCGTGGTGGCGCCCATGGCGGGCGCAGGGCGCGGCTTCTTCTTCCTGCCGGAAGTCAACGACGAGGTGCTGATTGGCTTCGAACACGGCGACTTCAACTTCCCCTATGTAGTCGGCGCGTTGTGGAACGGGGTGGATAAGCCGCCCATTGACGACGCCGTCTCGGCTGGCAAGGTGCAGAAGCGGATGCTGAAGACGCGGGCGGGCCATATCCTTGTTTTCGATGACACCTCGGGCAAGGAGAGCATCAAGGTGATCGACAAGACCGGCAAGAACTCGATCACCATCGACTCCTCGCAGAACACAATAACGGTGGAGGCGGACGGCGATGTGCAGGTCACTTCGAAGAAGAAGGTCGGCCTCAAGGGTATGGAGGTGAGCATCGAAGGAACACAGAAGGTCGAGCTGAAGGGCGCCGAGATCTCGCTCAGCGGGACGGGCGGCGGGAAGATCAAAATCAGCGGCCCCACCGTGGAGATCAACTGATGGGACAGCCAGCGGCCAAGCAAGGGGACAAGGTTGTGGGGGTGGACATCCACATTTACATGATCCCATCGCCCGGTGGACCCGTGCCCACGCCGCTGCCCAGCCCGTTCAACGGCATCCTCCAGCAGAATCTGTGCCAGACGGTGAAGATCATGGGAATGCCGGCGGCGACCGTGGGCAGCATCGCCGTGAACATGCCGCCGCACCTGCCGCAGGGTGGGCCGTTCCAAAAGCCCCCGAGCAACCAGGGCGAAATCATGATGGGCAGCCTGACCGTCAAGATCGGCGGGAAGGCAGCGGCCCGCGCCGGCGACCCCGCGAAGACCTGCAACGACCCGGCGGATATGCCCGTCGGCAGCGTCGTGGCCGTGAGCACGGTGCTGATTGGATAGGAGGACGGCGTGGCTGAGAACGAACTGATCGGCCGTGGCTGGGCGTATCCAGTCGGCATCTCCGGGAGCGGCGGGATCGCCCTGAGCGGCGGGACGACGGACATCGAAGAGGCGATGCGATCGATTCTCGGGACGGCCCCGGGCGAACGCGCCATGAGGCCGGACTTCGGCTGCCGCATCCATGAGCTCATCTTCGCGACGAACAGCGGCGAAACGCTGGGGCTGGCGAAGCACTACGTCGAAGAGGCCCTGGGCTGGTGGGAGCCGCGCGTGGACGTGCGCGAAGTGCTCGCCGAAGCGGACCCGGGCGACCCGTTCGGGGCGCGATTATTGGTGACCGTGCGCTACAGCATCCGGGCGACGAAGGACGAACGCACGCTCGTTTATCCCTTCTACCTGATCGAGGACGAATGAACCGCTTGAAAGCCGGGCCCGGGCAGGACACACTCCACGGGACCGCGACGCCCACGCGGGGAAAGGACCTGGCAGAGCATGCCTCTCCCTGACCCACAACTCGACGACCGTCGCTTCCAGGACATCGTTAACGAGGCGAAACGGCTCATTCCGCGCTACTGCCCGGAGTGGACGGACCACAACCTTTCGGACCCCGGCGTTACGCTCATTGAGCTGTTCGCGTGGATGACCGACCTCCTGCTCTACCGGCTCAACCGCGTGCCGGAAAAGAATTACCTGCGCTTCATGGACCTGCTTGGCATCAGCCTGAAGGACGCCGTCCCAGCCCAGGCGCCGGTGACCTTTTGGCTTTCGGCGCCGCAACCCGGGCCTATCAGCATCCCACGCGGCACGGAAGTGGCGACCGTTCGGACAGGCGACCGCCCGGCTATCTCGTTCATGTCGAACGCGGACCTGCGCATCCTCCCGCCAACGTTGCGAGAGTGCCTGTTTTCGGCCGACGACGTTGCCTACCTGGATTACATGGGCCGGGTGAGCGGTCAGGGTGATTATGTCGATGCGTTCCAGGGGACGCCGCTCCCGGGCCAGGCCTTGCACTTCGGTTTTGCCGAAAACCTGAGCGGCCACGTCCTCACCCTGACGATCGACTGCGCCGTCGAAGGCATTGGGGTTGACCCCCGCGACCCTCCGCTCGCGTGGGAGGCGTGGTGCGGCCCGACGCTCGGGTGGGTGCGCACGGTGCTCGAACGGGACGATACCGGCGGCCTGAACCAGCTTGGCTCGGTCGTTGTCCATCTGCCGGACGCAATGGAGTCGCGTGTGATTGGGGCGCAGGCGCTCTACTGGCTCCGTCTGCGCGTCATCCAGGCGCGGCCACGGCAGCCCACCTATTCGTCCTCGCCACAGGTCAGGTCGGTGGTCGTCGCGGCGACCGGGGCACGCACGATGGCTACGCACGCGACGCCGGTGATCGGAGAGATCCTCGAGCGGGCGACGGGCCTGCCCGGCGAAACGTTCCAGCTGCAAAACACGCCTGTGCTCCCCAGGCTCGACGATGAGTACCTGGAAGTGCAGGACGGTGACAGCGCATGGATCCGCTGGGACGAGGTCGAGTCCTTCCGGTTTTCGACCGTCACGGACCGGCACTACGTGCTGGACGGGGTAGCCGGCACGATCACCCTCGGGCCGACCATCCGCGAGCGGGACGGGACCGAACGGGCCTATGGCGCAACGTTGTTGAAGGGCCAGCCGGTCCGCGTCACGCGCTACCGGTTTGGCGGTGGTATCACGGGGAACGTTGGCGCGAATACGCTCACCGTCCTGAAGTCGTCGATCCCGTACGTCGCGCGGGTGAGCAATCTGCAGGCGGCCGTCGGCGGGCTCGATCCGGAATCGTTGGCGGCCGCGAAGCTGCGCGCGCCGGACACGCTGCGCAGCCAGGATCGGGCCGTGACCCCATCCGATTACGAGTTCCTCGCGCATGAGGCGTCGCGTCGCGTCGCGCGAACGCGTTGCATCCAGGTTCGGACGGATGGGCGGGGCAACTCGGCCCCGGCCGGCACCGTTGAACTGCTCATCGTGCCGCTCGTCCCGCGCGATCACCCGCGGACGGTCGATGCGCTCCAGCCGCCGCCAGAGCTCGTCACGGAGATCCGGCGCTACCTCGATGAGCGGCGGCTCGTCGGGACGCAACTGGTGGTGGACGGGGCGGCCTACCTCGGCGTGCGTGTCGAAGCGACCATCGTCGTCGAACCTTTGGCGGATGGCGAGGCGGTACGCATAGCCGTCGCGGAACGGTTGAGCGACTACCTCGACCCCCTGGTGGGCGGCGCGGAGGGGACGGGATGGCCATTCGGGCGAGACCTTTACCTGTCCGAAGTGCAGGCCGTCGTGCAATCAGTGCCGGGCGTGCGGTTCGCTCAGGATGTGACCCTCTTCCAGATCGACCTGCAAACGAACCAGGCCCGCGCCGCCGGCCAGCGCATCACGATCGCCGACGACGTGTTGCTCCTCCCGTTCGACCACGTCGTGACGATCGCGCCGGGGAACCGTTAGCCATGCCGCCTGAGGACTCCGCCATTGCCGCGCCTGGCGACCAGATGCTCGGCTTAGCCGTGCCAGCGGAGGGTTGGCCCGCCATCCCCGGTGTGCCGGAGTGGCGGAGCACGTACCTGGACTACCTGCCAGGCATCTACGATGGGAGCGACTTCCTCGGCCGCTTCCTGCTCATCTTCGAGTCTGTCCTGGGGCCGATAGACCGGACCGTCGGGAACCTCCACCACTACTTCGACCCGGACGTGGCCCCCTCCGAGATGCTGCCGTGGCTTGGCGCGTGGGTGGGTTTGGTGCTGGACCGCCGCTGGCCCGAAGCGCGCCGGCGCGACCTCATTCGCGGCGCCGCCGAACTCTACCGCTGGCGAGGCACGCGCCGAGGCCTGAGCACGTTCGTGCGGCTCTACTCCGGCATCACGCCCGAGATAGTCGAGCCAACTTCAGGAGAAGTTGCGGCCGACCGGACACGGGCCTTCGGGTTCACGCTGCGCCTGCGTGTCCCCGCGGGCCAGACCGTCGATCGCGGGATGCTTCAGCTGATCATCGATATCGAGAAGCCGGCCTTCGCGGCCTGCACGCTCGACATCGTCCCGGCATAGCCATCAACCGGTCACTGGACCGCCTGGAGCCACTGTTCCCCAGTCGTTGGGTCGCCCTGCGCCGACCAGCCGGTGACTCCCGCCTCGGTCTGAACGCTCCACCAGGTGAAGCCGTCCGCGCCCGGCTGGCCCGTGCCATCAAGCAGCTTCACCTTCGTCCCGTTACAAATGTCGCTGAAGGGTGTCGCGTTGCGTGCCGGCGCCGGGCGGAGCTGGAGACAGCTACGAACGGGCTTATCCGCCGAGTTGATGACAATCGCGTTGCCGCCCTTCTTCAGAGTGAGCGTAGTGGCGGTCGTTGTTGCTGGCTTCGTTGTAGCGGCGATCGCCGGAGTGGTAGATCCCGCCGTCGCCTGGGTCGTGGACGAACCCGATACGGCGGTGGCCGTCGCCGGGGTCGAAGCGGTATCGTCCTGGGTCAACTGACGGTAGCCGAAGAATCCGGCGCCCGCCGCGACGATGAGGAACGCGCCGAGGACGAACCAGCGGATCGTCAGCCACGGCGGCCGCGAGCGCAGTTCGCCGCTGGCGGAAACGGCGGGACTGCCCTGGGTTGCGACTTCGAACGGGAAAACGCGCTCAGCGCCAAAGAAGCGGCCCTTCGACGTCTTCGCCTGGAGGCGGACGGGGCGGCTCTCGCCGGGCGCCAGCTCGAAGGATTCCGGGGTGAACGCAAAGGCGAGCGCACCCTGGCTCTCGGCGCCACGCAGCGAGACCTCGGCGGGCACGTTCCCGCTGTTCGATACAACGACGGTGAACGCGCCGGTCGAACGCGTCGGCTTAAGATCGAGCGATTGGCCGCCGAACCCAAGGATCGAGAGCTTGCCGAGAGCGCGCACCTCGACACCGTGCGCGCGGGAAGTGGCGGCGGCGGCGAAGCTGTACTCCCCGGCCCGCGCTTCGGACGTCTTCGGGGGCTGGAGGATGATGGTCACTTCGTCGCGGGCGCCAGGGGAGAGTGCAAGCTGCGGCCGCGTGACCCGCGCCCAACCGGGCGGCAAATTCTGGACTTCGATCGTCAGGGTATCGGCCACGGAGCCGCGGTTTTCGACGACGCACGTCGCTGTGGTCGTCGCCCCGGCGGCCATCGGAGCGGAGGGCGAGACCAGCGATACGACGATCGCCTGCTCCGTTGGGCCACGCTGTCGCGAAGGGGTTGGAGGGGTAGCTCCGGTAGCCGGCTGCGGGGAAGGAGTGTAGGCCGCGGGGGTGTAGGCCGCGGGCGCGTCGGCCGTGGCCGGATTGAAGCGCGCGGTGACGTCGCCGAAGCGCAGGGGTTGGCCCGGTGGAAGCTCGCGCGGCGTCTCGGAGGGCAGCCGCTGGCCGCCAATGAACGTGCCGGTAGCGGATGAGAGGTCCTCGATAAGCACGCGCTCTCCGTCTATCGAGAGCCGCGCGTGGCGGCGCGAGACCGAGACGTGGTCGATGACCACGCGGTTGCTATCCGCGCGGCCGATCAGGACCGATCCGACATCGATCGGATATTCGCGCACCTGTCCGTCGGGCGTAGTGACCTGTAGGGTTCCGTAATCCATCGTCCGCGCAGGATACAGACCAATGGCCCTGGGTGTCGCGTGGCGGGGCCAAGATCCGGGTTGCCAGCTTAACGATACTGAGTATCATGTCGCGAGTACCGAGTACCGAGTACCGAGTACCGAGTACCGAGTACCGAGTACCGAGTACCGAGTACCGAGTACCGAGTACCG
>JANXYE010000201.1 GCA_025350285.1 Chloroflexota bacterium | reverse complement strand
GGCCCCACAGAGGGGGCCGGGCTCCTGCGAGTCTCTTCCTCGGGCCACTCGGAACTCAGCCGCCCTTGGCCCAGGCGATGCCCCGGCGGAGGAGCTCGTAGTACTGCGGCGTGGCCCAGGCGCCGAGTTCCCGCTTCGGGTAGACATCGACGAGTGGCTGCATGTCGTACTTGCCGCGGCAGTGCCCGAGCGTGTTGTAGTAGACCATCCCCTGGCCCACCGGGTGCAGGTAGGCAACGGTCCGCGGCTCGTCCGAGTGCCAGTCGGCCTCGACGAAGCCCTTCGCTTCGCCGTTGAAGTGCGTTACCAGGAGCGGCTCGAACTCGCCGTGCATCTCGCTCAGGTAGAGTTCGTCATCGACCTCGAATTCGCCCACGCCGGAGACGAGCGGATGGTCTGGCGCGGCTGTTTTCACCGTGTACGGCATGATCGGCGGGTGGGCGATGAACTGGCTGCCCAGCGTCTCGACGAACTTCGGGAAGCAGCGCGGGCTGTCCACACCGCTGGGCGTGAAGTCGAGCGCGCTGTTCGTCCCATGTAGCGCCAGCCAGCGGTGCCCAGACGCGACATAATCGTGGAGTGCGTCCTGCTCTGCTTCCGTTGGACGCACATCGCAGGTGTAGGAGACGAGGAAGTCCGCCGCGGCGATGGCCTCGCTGTCCCGGTAGTCCTCGCCGACGCGCACGCGGATGTCCTCATCGTCGTGGAGCAGCTTCAACAGCTCCAGCCGCGCGAAGTTGATGTCGTGGTACTTGCCCCCGGCAACCAGGTACGCATTGACGCGTCCCATGATCAGCTCCCTCCGCTTAACTCGGCCACGCTCGAAGGCGGTCCGGCCTCAGGGCCGGCTCGCAGGATGCTTCCGTCTCCCCTCTCCCGCGAAGTCGGGAGAGGGGCCGGGGGTGAGGGCTAGAAGTTGACCCGCTTCGTGTAGCCGCCATCGACGACCATGTTGATGCCGGTGATGAAGCTCGCGGCGTCGCTCACGAGGAAGGTCGCGGCGTTCGCGATATCCGACGCGGCGCCGAGGCGGCCCATCGGCTCGCCGGCCTTGATCATCTCGAAGAAGGGCGGCATCGCCTTTTCGATGTTCGCCCAAGGGCCGCCCTCGAAGTAGGTCGGGCCGGGGGAGACCGAGTTCACGCGGATGCCCTTGCCGGCCAACGCCTGTGAGGCCGCGTTTGCGTAGTTCAGGAGCGCGGCCTTCATCGGCCCATAGGCGCCCATTCCGGTGGCCGGCGGGGGCGGGAACGCCTCCACAGAGGCCGTTGTGTTGATGATCAGGATGTTCGGATTCTTGCCCTTCTCGAGGAACGGCCGGGCTGCGTCCACGCTGCGCACGGCGCCCATGACATCGACTTCGAAGTGCTGCTTCCAGCCTTCGCGGCTGCCCCCGCCGCCGGCGCTCGTGTTGCTCACGAGGATGTCGAGCCCGCCGAGCTTCTCGCAGGTCGCCTTGACCCAGTTTTCGAATTCGTCCGTGTCGCCCACCGCGATCGCGTCGCCGGTGATACTGAGGCCCGCTGCCTTCGCTGAATCGACGGCGCTTTTTACGCCGTCGGCGCTGCGTGCGCAGATGACGACGGTGGCGCCTTCACGCGCCAGCGACTCCGCGATCGCACGTCCGAGCCCCCGGCTGCCGCCGGTGACAATTGCTTTCTTACCCTTGAGACCGAGTTCCATGGGATTGTTCTCCTGTAGTGTTTGTTGGCTGACCGGCCAATCTTACCGGGAAAGAATTGTGACGGTACCAGTGTTCCCGTCCACCCGGAGCAGCTGACCGGTCCT
Source organism: Chloroflexota bacterium (assembly GCA_025350285.1). Classification (GTDB taxonomy): domain Bacteria; phylum Chloroflexota; class Dehalococcoidia; order Tepidiformales; family Tepidiformaceae; genus JANXYE01. The sequence continues at coordinate 7,429 of JANXYE010000201.1, read as the reverse complement.
GAGGATCTTCGTGGCGTCCTTGATCCCGGAGACGGCGGGGATGCCGAACTCCCGCGCGACCGTTGCCGCATGGCTGAGCACGCCGCCCATCTCCACAACCACCGCCGCCGCCGGAATGAACAGCGGCGTCCAGGGGGCATCGGTCACCGGCGCGACCAGGATCTCGCCGGGCTCGATGTGCGAATCGTCGGACGCGTCGAGGATCACGCGCGCCTTACCGGTCGCCACGCCCGCGCTGACGGCCAGGCCCTTGAACTCCGTGAGCTTCGAAGTAGCCGCCGTTTCGATCGGCACGAGGTCCGCCGGCCAGGTGAAGACGCCATCCGGGAGGTTGAACTCCTGCAGCTTTGCGTATTCCGCCCTGCGCGATTCAACCGCCTTCTTCGCCGCCTTCGCTTCGAGCGTGCCAGCCCCGGCGGCCTGAACCTCGCTCCAGCGGAGGAACCAGATGTCCTCCGCCGCTCCGAGGATGCCCTCGGCCGACGACCGCCGTCCGAGTTCAAGCAGCGGGGCGCGATAGTTCCGCGAGGCTCGCGCCCAGGTTGCCTTCATCCCCTCGCGGCTCTTCGCCAACGCTTGCGTGAGCCGGAGATGGCGCTCGAACGCCTTTCGAGCGTTCGCCGGTACTTTCGCGAAGACGCGTGCTTCGAGCCGTTCCCGCGCCTTCGCCGCCGCCTCCTCACGGGCATATGGGTTGGCGCTCGCGGGCGCCGCCAGGTCCGACTTGATCGCCCCGATGACGAAGCCCGGCGCTTCGTCCCAGGTCGGCGTCGAGGGGTCGCTTTCGCGATAGCCGCGCCAGCCGTACTCGCGGATGAACGCCCTGTAGGCGACGGAGAGGGCCTCCCAGTCGCCATCCGGCGGAGCGGCGAGTCGCGTCAGGATCTGCTCGGTGGTGAGCGCCGGGAACATATTAGCGAGCGACTTGCGGCCCGCGATGAGGCGGCTCAGGTCCCAGATGCCTTCGCCCGGCTTCGCGCTTTCGACCCCACGGAGGGCGCTGGTGAGGGTGGTGACCCAGTCGGGGGGGACGCGACCGGCGTTACCCTTGAAGCAGTGTTGGGCAAGGAGGCCCGTTAGGCGCGCGGCGAAATCCCCGCCGCCGACAGTGACATAGAAGTGGCCCTCGAAAAGTTCGCCCATGAGTTCGGTGTTTGCTTCGACGAGGTCCACGAGCTGCTGGTTGCTGAGCGCATGCAGCCGCCGCTTCCGCGCGGCCGACGCACTCGCCCGCGAAAGCCGGTCGTTCGACCGCTCGATCTTCCCGATGTTCGCCCAGCTGTCGTTGATGATGGCGTTCGCCGCCGCCGCCCGCGCCTTGTCCCCGGCCGCCCCGGAGGTGACCGCGTCGCCGCCTTCGAAGAACTGGGTGAGCATCGCACTGCCTTCGCCGACTTCGTACGAAGCGCTCAACTCCAGCGAAAGCGAGACGTTGACCGCCCAGCGGCCGCCGAAGAATCCGAGCAGGGTGAAGAACGGCGGCGGTTCGACCACGACCTGGTCCGCCACCCCGAGCGTCTCGACGACGCGCTTCACCCAGCGGTAATCCCAGTCCTTGCAGAGGTCGGCGTAGAGCGGTCGGATCACACCCGGTAGGACTTCGTTCACGTTACCGGTCGTAAACAGCGTTGCGCCGGACCCGGGCTCGCAATCCCACGAACAGAGCTTCCTCGTCTTCGCCACAGGTATCTCCTCAAATGTGCCGCTAGTAGGCGGCGGTGCCGCCGTCCACGGAGAGCAACGCCCCGGTGATACCGGCCGCCACGTCCGAAGCGAGCAGGACAGCCATCGCCGCCACTTCTTCGACCGTGTTCTCGCGCTTGATCGCGGATTCGGAACTGAACAGATCAACCATCTGGGTAAACGTGAGTCCCATGGCGGCGGCAGCCGCCGCGCCCGATTCCCGCACGATGTCCGTGGTGATGAATCCCGGGCAGATGGCGTTGACCGTGATGCCGAGCGTGCCGACTTCCTTGGCCGCGGACTTCGTAAGGCCGTTGATCGCATGCTTGGCCGTCACATACCCCGCGATGCCGGGTTTGCCGTGCTTCCCTTCGACGGACGAGATGTTGATGATCCGCCCGCTCTGCTGGGGGATCATGTACTTCAGCGCCCTGCGCATCGCCCAGAAGGTGTGATTCAGGTTCCAGTCGATAGCGAGCTGCCAGGACTCATCGTCGAGTTCGGCAACCGGGGCGAAGCCGCCCGCGCCGCCCGCGTTGCAGACGAGGATGTCGATCCGCCCAAAGCGCGTCACGGCATCGTCGATGAACGCGTTTACATCGGCCTGTTTGAGCACGTCGCCAGGAAAGAAGGCGGCGTTCGGGCCGGCCCCCATCTCGGCGAGCGCCCGCGCGCCCTTCTCCAGGCTGCGCCCGTTGATTGCGACCTTCGCCCCTTCGCGCAGGAACGCTTCCGCGATCCCCCGCCCGATGCCGCGTGTGCCACCGGTAATCGCGGCCACTTTTCCTTCCAGCTGCATAGCCATCCCCACTACGATCGATTGCTGGCCGAGCGGCCAGATCGCGGCACGTTAGCAGGGATTGCGACCTCGGGGAAGTTCGCGGCGATGAAAAGCGCAGGACGCTCAGGAGACGCCGGCAGCGGCCTCGTCCCGCTCCCGCGCGGCCGGGAGAGAGTCCAGGGGTGCGGACTCGACCATGACGGCGCGGCGCGGAGCCACCGCCTTCGGCCCGCCGAGCAGATAGTCCATTATCATGTCCTCGGTCTGCTTCGCCACTTCTTCGAACGAGAAAGAACCCGGTTCGAGCAGCCATTGCAGCGCCATGCCGGTCATCGCACCGATGTCGCGGGCCGCGGCCGCGTCGGCATCGATATCGTTCCGGAAGAGCCCGTTGTCCTGGCCGTCCTGGATGGTCCGCGCCCAGCCGCCGCGGAAGCCGCGGTAGAGATTCCGGATCTGCTCACCGAGTTCCGGGTTCGAACGGCCGCTGGCCATGAAGTGGAGGAAGATTTCGTAGATCGTGGGGTCGGAACGGGTCAGTGCGAGCGTAGCGCGAATGACCAGGCGCACGCGCTCGACCGGGTCGGTCGATTCGCGGGCGGCGAGCGCGCCGACATCCATCGAAGCCTGTTGGCAGCGCGCAAGCACGCCCGAGAGCAAATCCGCTTTGTCCTTGAAGTGGTACGAAACGAGGCCGCGGCTGACGCCCGCTTCCCGAGTGATTTCGTCGATCGAGGTTTCGTTCCAGCCCTTTTCGGCCATCACGCGGATGGCGGCATCGACAATCTGCCGCCGGCGAATCTCCGCGATGTTTATGCGAGCCATGGTTCATCTCCGCCAGCCGGCACACCGGCATCTGTTTCTGATACTAAAACGTCAATATACCAGAGCGCGAGATACCAGACCGCGAGTTGTGGCCGGTTTGCGGGCGGTTGAAGCATGAATGACGTCTCGCGGCGGCCGTTCCGGAGTCGCCCTGGCAGGTCGCCCCAGCGCCGGACTTGGTGTATCTTCCAGCCCGCGTTCGATAACTGGCTGGCCGTCCAAATAGCGCGCCAAGCCCCTTCAGGAGAGCAGCATGGATATCAGCAAAGAGACGCTCTTCGACCTCCACCACCGAATGGTGCGCATCCGCATCTTCGAAGAAGAGGCCGGAAAGCTCATGGAATCCGCCAAGATCCCTGGCGCCCTGCACCTTTACGTCGGCGAAGAAGCGGTTGCCGCCGGGGTCATGTGCAACCTCAGCGACCAGGACCAGATCACGAGCACTCACCGCGGCCATGGCCATCTCGTGGCTAAGGGTGGCGACTTCAAGAAGATGTACGCCGAACTCTACGGCCGCTCCACCGGCTACTGCGGCGGCAAGGGTGGGAGCATGCACATCTCCGATATGGACCTCGGCATGCTCGGCGCCAACGGGATCGTCGCCGGTGGCCCGCCGATAGCGATGGGCGCCGCCTTCGCCAACAAGTACAAGGGCAATGGCAATGTCGCCGTCGCCTTCTTTGGCGATGGCGCCAGCAACGAAGGGGCCTTCCACGAAGCGGCGAATATGGCCGCCACCTGGAAGCTGCCGCTCGTCCTTTGCTGCGAAAACAACGGCTACGGCGAGTTCACGCCGCAGGCCAATCACCAGGCGATCAAGGACGTGGCCGACCGGGCCGTTGGCTACGGTATGCCCGGCGTCGTCTGTGACGGCATGGACGCGGTAGCCGTTTACGAGGCCGCCCATGAAGCCGTCGCCCGCGCCCGCCGGGGCGAGGGACCGACCCTCCTCGAATGCAAGACCTACCGCTTCTTTGACCACGTCGGCATCCGCGGCATCGGCCTTTCTTATCGCTCGGACGACGAAGTAATGGAGTGGAAAAAGCGAGACGCGATCCAGGCTATCGAGAAGCGCATGATCGAAGTCGGCGTCGCCACCGCTGAAGAGCTGGCCGCCGTCCACGACCGCGTGAAGATTGAGGCGGCCGAGGCCATCGCCTTCGGCGAAGCCAGCCCCTGGCCCGACGAGAGCACCTTGCTCAAGGACGTCTACAACAACGACTAGGCCGCTCTCTTGGGCGAAGCCACCTCACTTGACCGGAGTACATCATGACCCAGGCGCCAACCAGCGAACCTCGCAAGCTTCCCTACATCCTCGCCATCACTGAGGGGCTCCGCCAGAGCCTCGCCGCCGATGAGAACGTCTTCCTTGCCGGCGAAGACGTGGCCGGCGCCGGTAGCGTCTTTGGCTACACTCGCGGCCTGCTCGCCGAATTCGGCGCCAAGCGCGTCATTGATACGCCGATCTCGGAAGAAGGGATCATGGGCCTGGGCGTCGGCGCCTCGGCCTGCGGCCTGCGCCCGATCATCGACCTCATGTTCATGGACTTCATCGGCGAGTGCATGGACGAAGTCCTCAACCAGATGGCCAAGATGCGCTACATGTTCGGCGGCAAGGCGACCCTGCCCGTGACCGTCACGACGATGTCCGGCGCAGGCATGAACCTCGCCGCCCAGCACTCCCAGAGCCTCGAAGCATGGCTCTGCCACGTTCCCGGTCTGAAGGTCGTGATGCCCTCCACCCCGTACGATGCGAAGGGCCTCCTCATCTCCGCCGTGCGCGACAACAATCCCGTGTTCGTCGTCTTCCACAAGGGCTTGCTGGGGATGCCCGGCGAAGTGCCAGAGGAGCCGTACGCCATCCCCCTCGGCAAGGCGAACATCGTCCGGCCGGGCTCGAACTTCACGATTATCGCCACCTCCAAGATGGTCCACGAAGCCACGAAGGCAGCCGCCGAACTGGCCGAAGATGGCATCGATGTCGAGGTTATCGACCCGCGCACGGTCCAGCCGTTGGATTCTGAGACGATCATCAACTCGGTGAAGAAGACCCACCGCGCGCTTATCGTCCACGAAGCGGTCCGCTTCGGAGGGCTCGGCGCCGAGATCGCGGCCCAGATCCAGGAGGAAGCGTTCGACTTCCTCGACGCGCCGGTCGGCCGTGTCGGCGCGCCGTTCTCGCCCGTGCCCTTCACCCCGGCGCTCGAGAAGGCGTATCTACCGAATGCGGACAAGATTAAGGCCGAAGTGAAGCGCATCGTCGGCCGGGCCGGCTAAGCGATGAAGCCCGTCGGGATCATCGCGAACCCGGCGTCGGGCAAGGACATCCGTCGGGTGGTGGCGCGTGCCTCCACGTTCGACAACCAGGAGAAGCAGAACATCGTGCGCCGCGCCGTGGCCGGCGCAATCGCTGGTGGCGCGACCCGCTTCCTGTACATGCCGGACGGCTACGGCATCGTTTCGGAGTCCGCCGCCGAGGCTGCCCACGAAGGGATGTTCGAAGCGGTTGAGTCCCCCGGAACGAACAGCGCTATCGATACCGTCCGGGCTGCCCGCCGCCTCGCTGAGGCCGGCTGCGGCGCGGTCATCACGCTTGGCGGCGATGGCACCAACCGGGCCGTCACGCTCGGCTGGCTGGACGTGCCGCTTGTCCCGATTTCCACCGGGACGAACAACGTTTTCCCGCGATTCGTTGAGGCCACGGTCGCTGGCGCGGCCGCTGGGCTCGTCGCGAGCGGCCGCATCCCGCTCGCTGAAGTCCAGCACGTGGCCAAGGTCGTGCACGCCGAAATCGAGGGCGAACGCGACGACCTGGCCCTCATCGATGCGGTCTTTCTCGACGAACTCTTCGTCGGCTCGCGGGCGATCTGGGACGCCTCCCGGCTGAAGCTGGCCGTGCTGACGCGGGCGCAGCCGGACGTCGTCGGAATCTCATCGATCGGGGGACTGTTGCATCCGGTGACGGAGACGGACGAGCATGGGTTGTTCGTTGCCTTCCGCGGCGCCACCTCCGTACTCGCGCCGATAGCGCCGGGGCTCTACACGGACGTGCCCATCGAGTCGTTTCGCACAATCCCGTTCGAAGAACGAGTAACCGTCGTTGGCCCGGGCATCCTCGCCTTCGATGGCGAACGGGAGCGCATCCTGCAAGCGGGGCAGAGTGCCAGCCTGCGCATCATCCGCGATGGCCCGCGCGTTATTGATGTCCACCATACGATGAACCTGGCGGCCTGCCGCGGCCTCTTCCGCGCCCCGCTTCCTGAGGTGAGCAATGGCAACTGAAGTTGTAATCCTTAAGCTCGGCATGACCATGACCGAGGGGACGGTGGCCGAATGGCTCGTCCCGGACGGCGGCGAAGTGAAGCTTGGGGAACCGATCTACCGCCTCGAAACCGAAAAGATCGAGATGGAGGTGGAAGCCGAAGCCGAGGGCACCGTCCGCCATGTCGTACCCGAAGGCTCGCTCCTCGAATGCGGCGTTGTGGTCGCCTATATTCTTAAGGCGGGCGAGCCGATGCCGGGCACAGCGCCGGCCGTGGCCGCGCCAACGCCCGCCGCACCCGCCGTCGCGCCGCAAGTGGCCTCTGCGATTGCTTCCGCTCCACCCGCTTCGGGAGACCGCGTCCTCGCGTCCCCCTCCGCGCGTCGCGTTGCCCAGGAGCGCGGGATCGATATCTCGCTCGTGCGCGGGACGGGCCCGGAGGGTCGCATCACCGAAACCGACGTACAGGGCTACCAGCCCGCGGCGCCCGTCGCCGCTTCCGCTCCACCTCCGGCGAAGGCGGCCGCGCCGGAGCCAAGCGGCGACATCCTCGCCTCGCCGCTCGCGCGCAAGCTCGCCGAACAGCTGGGGGTCAACCTCCGTTCCGTCAAGGGTACCGGCCCGGGCGGGCGAATTACGAAGGAAGACGTGGAGGCTGCGGCGGCAGGGGGCTCAACACCGGCTCCGGCGGCCTCTGCCCCAACCGCACCGCCAGCGGCGCCACGTCCGGCCCCCGCTGCTCACGGCGCGGGCGAGATTGTGCCGATAAGAGGCGTCCGCAAGGTGATCTTCCAGCGCATGCATCAGTCTCTCCAGTCGATGGCCCAGCTCACGCTGGCGATGGAAGTGGGTATGGACGAAGCGGTCCGCCTGCGCGC